>JBIKJE010000056.1:0-19404 GCA_044361165.1 Crocinitomicaceae bacterium
TCCTCTTTGAAATTGACAGTAAGTGTTCCTGAAAGAGACATTTTGAAATTCAAATTGAATCAAGCAGTCTCTGTAAGTGCGGACATTTATGGAAAAAGAATGTTTGACGGGAAAGTGACAAACGTGAGTGTACAAGCAGACAAATCACACAATTTCAAAGTTCAAATTACAGTTATAAACGCACAACAAGAATTGATGGCTGGAATGTATGGTTCAGTTTCTTTGAACAATAGCAAAAGCATCACTGCACTTTCTGTTCCACGAAAAGCATTGGTTGGTTCGTCAAAAAATCCACAAGTATATGTGATCAGAAATGGAAAATCAATCTTGACATCTTTCAACGCAGGAACTTCTGATGGAGATTTCATTGAAGTAATCGACGGATTATCAAAATCAGACCAAATTATCACCAAAGGACAAGTGAATTTACAAAACAATTCGAACGTTAAAACGACTTCAAAATAATTTAAATCATGACATTAACAGAATTATCAATCAAACGACCTTCGTTTATTATCGTCATTTTTACGATTTTGATTGGAGGTGGATTGCTGAGCTACAATCAGCTGAGTTATGAATTACTCCCTGATTTTTCTCCGCCAATCTTAACTGTAACCACTGTTTATCCTGGTGCTTCACCTGCAACTGTTGAAAGTCAGGTTTCGAAACCAATGGAAGATGCATTGAGCGGATTGGAAAATATTTCCGAAGTAACTGCTTTTTCGTTAGACAACGCATCTGTAATGATGCTTGAATTCAAAGCTTCGGCCGACATTGATCAGTCTTTGGAAGATGCCCAACGGAAAATCAATAACATTCTCAATAATTTGCCAGAAGGAGCACAAACTCCTGTAATTGCGAAAATTGAACCGAATGCCTCTCCAGTGCTTCAAGTAAGTGCGGTGGCCAACAATATGCCTGAAAGAGATTTCATGGAGTTGATGGACGACCAAATTTTACCACAAATAAAACAAACGAAAGGCGTTGCCGAAGTAGTTGTGATTGGTGGCGAAAAACGTGAGTTTAGAGTCAATGTCGACAAAGACAAAATGAAATTGTATGGACTCTCACTTAGCGGAATCAACCAAGCGGTCAGTTCATCAAACGTGGAATTTCCTACCGGAAAATTGAAAGACAATTCGGAACAAATGACTGTTCGTTTGGCTGGAAAGTTTAAAACCGTGGAGGATTTACGCAATTTAATTGTTTCTTCGAATGGAACTTCAACTGTTCGTTTGGGTGATGTTGCTGATGTAGAAGATGGTTCAGAAGACCAAGTTACTGTTTCTCGCTTCAACGGAGTGAATGGTATCGGTTTGAGAATCAAAAAGCAAAGCGATGCGAATGCCGTGGATATGGCACGTGCAACCAAAGATAAATTCAAAGATATTGAGAAGAAATACAGCAAAGAAGGGGTGAAATTCACTGTGGCGACTGATACTTCTATTCCAACCATTGATTCTGTGGATGCAGTAATTCATGATTTGGAATTAGCTGTATTGTTGGTTGCTGCTGTAATGTTGCTTTTCTTACACAGTTTAAGAAATGCCTTTATTGTATTGATTTCGATTCCTGCCTCATTGATTTCAACGTTCGTTGCCATGTATTTATTGGGTTACACTTTGAACTTGATGACGCTTTTGGCAATGTCATTGGTTATCGGAATATTGGTGGATGACTCAATTGTGGTCTTAGAAAATATCTACAGACACTTGCAAATGGGTAAAAATCGCCGTCAAGCCGCCTTGGATGGTCGAAATGAAATTGGATTTACAGCCTTGGCAATTACCTTGGTGGATGTCGTGGTGTTCTCGCCAGTAGTATTTATTGAAGGAACAATTTCCGATATTTTGCACCAATTCTCGATTGTCGTCGTTGTTTCGACCTTGATGTCATTATTTGTATGTTTTACATTGACACCCTGGTTGGCATCGCGTTTTGCCAAAGAAATTCACTTAAATCCCAAAAATCCATTCCAAGCATTTTTGCTTTGGTTTGAGCGAAGAGTATCCATTTTTACGCAACAATATGTAAAATTGGTTGGTTGGTCATTGCGTCACAAAATCATCGCAGGTTTGGCAGTTATCGCTATTTTCTTTGCCAGTATGGCAACCATGGGATTGGGTATTGTAGGACAAGAATTTGTCGCACAAGGAGATCAAGGTAAATTCATGATCAAATTGAAATACGACAAAAGCACCACTTTTGAAGAAAACAATGCAACAACCTTGGAAATTGAACAAATGATTTTGGCTCAAAAAGACATTGTGGACATCGTTTTTGCCAATGTCGGAGGACCAAGTTCTGGAATGGGAGCGGCATCTTTTGGAGCAGAAAATAGATCTGAGTTGACTGTCAAAATGAAAGAAGGCAAGCAAAAAGATTATCCAACAATGAAATACATGAATGAGATTCGAAACAAAATCGAATCAAAATATTCAGGTGTGGAAGTAAAAGCGTTGAATATTGGAATGGTTGAATCGGAAGAAGCACCGATTGAAATTTTCTTGTCGTCAGATGATTCTGAATTGTTGATGAAAGAAGCAAGAAGATTGAAAACAGCAATCATGGCAATCAAAGGAGCGAAAGATCCAACGATTTCAACGGATGATGTTACTCCTGAAGTGCGCATCGAATTGGATCGTGAAAAAATGGGTCAACTTGGTTTGCCAATCGCGATTGTTGGTATGCAATTGCAAAATGGATTGACAGGAAACGACGATTCGCAGTTTGACGACAAAGGTCAAGAATACGACATCAGAATCATGATGGATAAATTTGACCGCAAAAATGTGGACGATGTAAAAAATATGACCTTTACAGCAAATGACGGAAAACAAGTTCGTTTGAGCGAGTTTGCCGATGTAACTGTTGAAAATGGAAATGGTTCATTGGAGCGTAAAAATCGTATTTCAAACACTACTATTCGCGCCTATGTTTTGGGAACAGCATCAGGAACTGTATCTGCAGAAATCGACAAGTATTTAGAGAAAAACCCCTTGGATAAAAACATCCGAATGTTATGGGGTGGAGAAGTGAAGAGACAAAATGAATCATTCGGAGCCTTAGGAACTGCGATGGGAATTGGATTGATTTTGGTTTACTTAATCATGGTTGCCTTGTATGACAACTTCGTTTATCCATTTGTCGTTTTATTCTCAATCTTAGTTTCCTTGATTGGAGCAATTTTAGCTTTGAATTTAACTTCTTCAAGTATGGGGATTTTCACCATGTTGGGAATGTTGATGTTGCTCGGACTCGTCGCCAAGAACGCGATTTTGATTGTCGATTTTACCAATCATCTGAAAGAGAAAGGATATACTACCTACAACGCATTGTTGGAATCAGTGAGCGAACGTATGCGTCCGATCTTGATGACAACAATCGCGATGGTTGTGGGGATGATTCCAATTGCAACAGCAACAGGTTCTGGAGCAGAATGGAAAAACGGTTTGGCTTGGGTATTGATCGGTGGATTGACAAGTTCTATGTTCTTGACCATCATCGTTGTGCCAATCATGTATTATTCTGTTGATAGAGTAAAAGATAAAATCGCTTCATTTCGTTCAAAAAAGAAAGCAGATGAAGAAGAAGATTTGACAATGATTACTGAATAGTAGTAAAACAAAATAGAGTAGAGAAGGACTTCAAATTTGATTTGAGGTCCTTTTTTTTGTGCATAAAAAAGGACAGTGAAAATTTCACCATCCTTTGCTTAAAGTTTTATTTTAAGATTAGAATCTCAAGTGTTTTACCGTATCTCCGTTATTGATTAATTGTTTCAGCGATAAGATTCCCATGGCTAAATGTCTGTCAACAAATTCAGAAGTCACTTTTGAGTCGCTTTCAGATGTTTTTACGCCTTCAGGAATCATAGGTTGGTCAGAAACCAAAAGCAATGCGCCCGTTGGAATTTTGTTTGCAAAACCGACTGTGAAAATCGTTGCAGTTTCCATATCAATCGCCATGGCGCGAATGGAATTTAAATATTCTTTAAATGAATCATCATGTTCCCAAACTCTTCTGTTTGTTGTGTAACAAGTACCTGTCCAATAATCGTAACCTGCATCACGAATCGTTGTTGAAATCGCTTTCTGCAAAGCAAATGCAGGCAAAGCAGGAACTTCAGGCGGAAAATAATCATTACTCGTTCCTTCACCTCTAATGGCCGCAATTGGCAAAATTAAATCGCCCACTTCATTCTTCTTCTTCAAACCACCACATTTACCCAAGAACAAAACCGCTTTTGGTTTGATGGCAGAAAGTAAATCCATTACTGTTGCTGCAGAAGCGCTTCCCATTCCAAAATTGATTAGCGTAATTCCGTTGGCTGTGGCACATTGCATGGGTTTGCCAATTCCTTTGATTTCAACTTGATTTTCGTCAGCAAATTTGGTGACGTAGTTCAAAAAGTTACACAGAATAATGTAAGATCCGAAATTTTCAAGAGACTCACCTGTATATCTAGGTAGCCAATTGTCTACGATTTCTTTTTTAGTTTTCATGAAATGATTTTAAAGGTTTACGTGATAGGTAAAAACACTAATTTTTAATAATTTTTACTGTTTGATGCTTGTTATTAGATTCAATCATCAACTGGTAAACTCCCGACGCTAATTCTGCTAATTCAATTTTTTTGCTTGAATTTCCAAGTTCCAAATCAATTTTTTGCACCTCTCTCCCCGTAATATCTGTTAAATGAACAGTTGTTTTTGTTATGGTGGTGATGTTGATTTGAATAAAGTCATTTGAAGGATTTGGATAAATCGACTGCAATTCAAAATCAGTTTCTTGAACAATAGGTAAAGCGTCAGTGACTTGAATATTTCCTTGATATGCTTTGAAATTTTGTTTTGTAGCAGTTACAGTTAACGGTAAATCCGAAGTTAATGTTGGGAGGGTGAAATTTACAATTCCATCATTTACAGTTCCTGTAGCTAATAATAAATTGTTTTGAGAAATAGCAATTGCAGCATTTTCTTCGTTGCAGCTTACCCCAAGCTGTGTCTCACTCTTTGGGATTTGAGTTAAATGATTTACTACCAATTCCTGCGTTATTTTGTTCCTGAAGACAACAGATGGATCACCAAAAAACACCCAAGTTTGCATCACTTCATCTCCATCTGGGCCGGAATAATTTTCCATCATACTCAACTGTGCATTGTAAAATAAACCACCTAGAGTGATTTTTTTATTGTTTTGATATGATTCAGTTAGAATAGCAGTCATTTCATCTTGTGTTTGCATTGGTGGTGCCCACGACATGAGAATTGAGGAACCACATGCACCAATGGCGCCCGTTGGTAGACCGTTTTTACTCGCTCGCAACCAAGTCTCAGATAAACAATTTCCATAAATGAAAGTACCATTATTGCAAGCAACTGACACAACAAAAGGATATTTCCCATTATTTGTGGCATTGTTTACATTTAAAGAAGTGAAACTTCCAGTAACCATTTCATTGATATCACCATGGCCTGTGTAATTCAATAATCCTATTCCATTATTTAACGCAGGAAGAATAATTCCTGAATTTGGATCACCAGCAGCGTCTTGTTCACCATGAGTACCATCGTAAAATTCATACACCTGATTGTAACCAAAATTAGTCAATTGGTTTCCAATATTTCGCAAATGTAACCAGTCTACCTCATTGTCATCACCTATTCCTGCACCTTCACTTGATCCAATTCCCATGGCATTGGTCATCCAATCTCCTGCAGTAGGATTCTTTTCATATTCCAAGACACGGTCAACCATGTTTTTGATTTGTGCTGTATTACCTGAAAAGCGACCAACGAACAATTCAGGAAATAAATCTGTACCTGCTAGTTGCCCAAAGTATGTGTCACTGATTATTTCTTCACCTCCAGCAGTTCCATAGATGTATGCGGGAATTTCTGGGTGGTCACCAATCAATAATAGATAAAGTAAATTTGGGTTGTTGTTGTATTGACTTAAAATGTAATTTTTAATCGAATTGGTCGAATTTCCTGAAACTGAAGTGCCAACTATTTTTGTAAAAATCCCCTTTTGATTTTTCCAATTGACAAATGGTTGCATTGTTTCGATAAGCGAATCAGGACAAATTACCAATAAATCCCCGTTTTCTTCTATTGCGTTGTATTTTAAAGTTTTGGAGTTAAGAAAGAAAGAATTATGAAAAGACTTAGTATGCATGTTTGATTCAATCTCATTGCTTCCATCTTGATTTGGAAGGTAATGCAATACAATTTGAATATTTTCATAAACCCTGAGCACTTTCGTAACTGGATTGTATTGATACGGAAATACAGAAACATTGATTCCTCTTTCAGATCTTAAAATAAAAGGATTTGAAATTTCAGCTAAATTGCCAGGATAGAATTCGTTTTTCGAATACACATTGCCAAATTGATACGCTATTGTTGATGGATCAACATTTCTCTTCAAATTGCCCTTTGATGGTAAAACATTGACATCTTTAATTTCCTTATAACTTTCGTAAATAACTTCTAACTCAATATTCCCTCGATTAGGAATTAAAATTGACGTGCTAAATTTTGGTAAAGACGGTTCAGCAATTTTCTGAGTTGTGATTTTAAAGTTTGAATTGAAATTGATATAATCAAGATTATTTAAAGTAGTTAAGAGTAGTTTTTTGTCATTTAATTTGTGACTGAAAATTGTTTCAAATTCTTTATCGTCAATCATTTGGAAGTCTTGTGCAAGAACGTAGTTCGAAAGCATTAAAAAGAGGAAGATATTTAAAACAGATTTCATAATGGTAATATTATGTCACTAAAATACAACAATTAGTTTGAAAGGAATAATTTTTAATGGTTTTTTGCTTAAACACAGCAAGAATGACAAATTCACTTAGTCATAAGTTGTTTTATTTTAACCGTTTTAAAAATATAGTGTTGTAATTTTAACTTTATCATTAATGAATCAATATTAAAAAACTGATGTGAATAAAAAAAAAACTATTTCGATGGGGTTGATATAAATTTTCGTTGTACATTTGGACAAATTAATTTAAAAAACTATGAGAAAAATTTTACTTTCTGTTTTCGCGTTTGCTGGTGTAAGCGCAACGTCTTTTGGACAAATTGATACTCTTTCTGAGTTCTTTACAGGTACACCAACTGTATATCAAGTTGATGCCGTTGCTCCTCTTGATAGTGGTTATTTGTTTGGAAATAACGCTTATGGTGATGTTGCAAAAATGATGAAATTTGATGCTACAACTGGAGTTTCTGGTAGTGGAACAATTAAAAGTGTCCTTGTTGGTATCGCTGGAAAAGTTGATATGGGAGGTTCAATCAAAATTAAAGTTTGGGATTTTTCAAGTGCTACGGTATTAGGTGCAGAGCTTGGATCTATGACAGTTCCATTGTCTCAAATTGATACAACATTAGCAGGTTATGCGCTTGCTGGAGGTGCTCCTCGTATTTACAATGTGGCTGTTAACTTTCCAACTGCAATTGCTATTCCTGCTTCAGGAGCTTTCTTAGTTGGTGTTGAGTTATCTTCTAATACCACAGGTTCTGTTGCAATTATTAGTAATACTGTTGGAGATTTTGCTGCTGCTGCAACAAATTCTTTTGAATTATGGGGTGATAATACATTACACACTATCCCTGCAGCTTGGGGTGCTGGTGTAACTGTTGCTTTGGCTATTTTCCCAGTTGTTAACTACACTGTAGGAATTGACGAGTTGAACATGACTTCCTCAATCTACCCAAATCCAGCTTCAGATGAAGTTAACTTTAATTTGAATGGTGTTCAAATGTCAAACATCAAAGTTTACGGTTTGGATGGTAAATTGATTTTGGACAATGAATTGAATTCAACTTCTGGTCAAATCAATGTTGCTTCATTGAACAACGGAATGTACATTTGTGAGATTACTTCTCAAAATGGTAATGTTGTTAAAAGTACTTTCGTTAAAAAATAATTTTAACTCACTTTTTGAAAGTCCTTTCGCTTCGGCGGAGGGACTTTTTTTTTGCTTTATGTTTCGACTTTTCATCGTTTAAAAGACCTTCTCAAAACTCACATTTCTCGATGCCCTTCACCTGATCTTTGCTTTGTTTATAGCAAACAATCGCTAAAAATAACTCACGTTATTTTAAAGGGCACTGATATAATTATCAATTCTAAGGCATTAAATTAGCCTTTGTCATTTATTTGATAATCGAGAATACTTTCAAGTGTTGTTTGGTTAATTGATTCCTGGTAATTTGTACTATTTAATAGGGTAAGTGAGCTTGCTGATTATACTAGGAAAGGTGAATTATTTATTTGTACTTGTCACAGGTTTGGTTTAAAAAAATGATTTAGCAGGCAAAAAATAGTTGAATAAAAAAAAGCCATTGGAGAACCAATGACTTTCCTTATAAGTATGGTGATATTAATCCTCAAATCTTGTTATTGTACCTTGGTAGTTTTTAGACTCACCAATTTCAGGTTTCTCTAAATTTACCCTCCAAATATAAGGAGTAGCGGGAGCAATCAATTGTTGTGTACGCTTATCTATTCCATCCCAAGGTTCTGATTCGCTTTTAGTTTCATAAATAAGTTGTCCAGTCTTCGGATCGATTATTTGCATAGTAAAAGGAATGTTTCTTTCTAACAGGGCATAAGGCAAGAAAGTGTTTATCTTGGAATTAGAACTTGTTGGAATAAAGCTATTCATCGCCAGTAGATTGTAACTTGCTTCACATCTTACGTTTTTGGTGATTTTACTCTCGCATCCATTTTCAGACTGAAGTGTAAGTGTCACCGAATGATTTCCTTTGGTGAAGAAATGTGCATCAAAGCTTTTTTCTCTCGAAAGCACAATTCCTTTTTCATTCGTCCAAGTATATTTTGAGGCTGAATTCATCGAGCTCAATGAACTAACTGGTAAACCTTTGTAGAAAACCATTTCTTCGTCAGCATAAAAGTCTGCTTTGACTTTTGGAGTAACCGAAAAGGCAAATACTTTTTGAACTTTACCATTTTTCAGGAAGCTAAAGAAATAATCACCAGGAAGTAAATCAATACTTACTTTGGTTTTTTCTTTTATAAGCTTATTAGTACCATTTGAAGAAATAAGATTAAAAGCACCATCGTTTGCATTGCTGATTTCAATAATCTCGTTCTCACAATATTTATCTGAAAATTTGGGAAGAAGCATTTCAAAATCAGTTGATTCAAAATCAGCTTGATTCTGAATGTGAACTTTTTCCGGTTTAATTGGTGTAATACCATTTATCAATTCTTTTTCTGTCCCTTCGTCTTTGTGAGTAGCTAAGTTGTTTGAAGCCGAAATTGAATTCATATTTACTGTTGATGCAATTTGTTTAGCCGAGGCAGCAGCAGATTCAACATTACTTTTATTTGAAATTGGATTTTCTCCTTTATTCAATTTTTCGGCAATCTTAGCGCTTGTTTCATTTTTTTGTAATGCAAAAAATGCGGCCACACCCACAATTATAATTGATGAAGCTACCCACGCCCATTTGAAAGAAGTTTTTACGCTTTTTACAGGCAGATGTTGATCTAATCTTTTAGACATTGCTTCCCATGCTTTTGGATCGTATGGTGCTTCAATGTCTTTCAGACTGTTTTTAAATATTTCTTCTATTTTGCTCATTCTAATCGAATTTAACAAGTTTTGTTTCAATTATGCGTTGAAGATTTTGTTTGGCTTTGGCTAAATTTGATTTGGAAGTTCCCTCACTAATACCAAGAATTTCAGCGATTTCCTTGTGGGTATATTCTTCCAAAACATATAAATTAAAAACAGTTTTATAAGCTGGAGAAAGTTTTTTAATTGCTTCCATGGCTATTTCTGCTTTTAAAGTTCTAAAACTTTCAATTTCTGCTTCTTCCATTGGGTTGACAATTTCAGCAACAAAATCTGTATCATTTTCAAACAATACAGGCTTTTTCTTGTTTTTTCTGATCGAATCAATGGCAGTGTTTGCAATGATTCTTCTTAACCAACCCTCAAAAGAACCTTTAAAATCAAAAGATTCAATTTTTTCAAAGACCTTTATAAATCCATCCTGTAGAATCTCCTGTGCAGAATCATGATCGATGGTGTAACGCAAGCAAACACTTAGCATTTTTCCATAAAACATAGCAAATAATTTCTCTTGGGCTTTGCGTTCGTTCTGAATACAGCCTTTGATAATTAATTCTAATTCTACTTTTTTTGTTTCCACATTCAACGTTTTTATGACGCAATATATTAAGAACGGTTGCCATTGGACAAAGATTGTTAATTCTTATTGACAATTCTATATTTTTCCTAACAAATTAAAGCCTCATAAGCACATTTGTAGTAACTTTAGCGCGTCAATTTTAAAGATTAAATTTTAATACATATATCAACATGAAAGTAACTGTAGTAGGTGCGGGAAATGTAGGTGCAACTTGTGCTGATGTTCTTGCCCAAAGAGAAATTGCCAATGAAATTGTTTTATTAGATATCAAAGAAGGTTTTGCTGAAGGTAAAGCGTTGGATATTTGGCAAAAATCACCAATCAATTTGTATGATTCTAGAACAACTGGTTCTACAAATGATTATTCAAAAACTGCAAATTCTGATGTAGTAGTAATCACTTCAGGTTTGCCAAGAAAACCAGGTATGTCTCGTGATGATTTGATCGCTACAAATGCTGGAATTGTTAAAACAGTTACTGAAAATATCATTCAACATTCTCCAGATGCGATTATCATTATCGTTTCCAATCCTTTGGATGTAATGACATACTGTGCTTATTTGAATGCAAAAGTAGATTCAAGTAAAGTTTTCGGTATGGCTGGAGTTTTGGATACTGCGCGTTACAGAGCTTTCTTGGCTACTGAATTAGGAGTTTCTCCAAAAGATATTCAAGCTGTATTGATGGGTGGTCATGGTGATACTATGGTTCCACTTCCTAGGTATACAACAGTTTCAGGTATTCCTGTAACAGAATTGATTTCTGAAGAGAAATTGAACGAAATCATCGAAAGAACTAAATTTGGTGGTGGTGAAATCGTTAAATTGTTAGGTACTTCCGCTTGGTATGCTCCAGGTGCTGCTGCTGCTCAAATGGTTGAAGCGATTGTACGTGACCAAAAAAGAATTTTCCCAGTTTGCGCTTGGTTGAACGGTGAATATGGTATGAAAGATATCTATTTAGGTGTTCCTGTTGTTTTAGGTAAAAACGGAATCGAGAAAATTATCGAATTACAATTGAATGAAGCAGAAAAAGCATTATTAGAAGAATCAGCTGTTGCAGTTAAAAGTGTAATGGATGTTTTGGATAACATGAATGCAAACGCATAATTCAAAATAAATAATTAAAGAAAAGCCGTTAATCTTTTGGTTAACGGCTTTTTTGTGTAATAAAAAAGTCCATGTTGTGAAACATGGACTTTACATTTAGTGAGAAACAAATACTATTTTGCGTCTGCATATTTTTTAGAAACGACCTCCCAATTGATTACATTAAAAAATGCGTTGATATAATCTGGACGACGGTTTTGATAATTCAAGTAGTAAGCGTGCTCCCAAACATCTAAACCTAAAATCGCTGTTCCTTTGCAACCTTCACCCATCAATGGATTGTCTTGGTTTGGTGTTGAACAAACTTCTAATTTTCCATCTGTAACGCACAACCATGCCCAACCAGAACCAAATCTTGTTGTAGCAGCTTTTGCAAACTCATCTTTGAATGCTTCGAAAGATCCAAAAGTACTATCAATATCAGAAGCTAAAGCACCTGTAGGATTTCCTCCTGCGTTTGGAGCCATAATTTCCCAAAAAAAGCAGTGATTCCAAAATCCACCTCCGTTATTTCTAACAGCTGGTTTGTCAGCACAATTTTTTAAAATCTCTTCAATCGATTTTCCTTCCAAATCTGTTCCTGCAATTGCAGCATTCAAGTTGGTTGTATAAGCATTGTGGTGTTTACTGTGGTGTATTTCCATCGTGCGCGCGTCAATGTGCGGCTCTAATGCATTATATGCATAAGGTAAACTTGGTAATTCAAAAGCCATAATTATTGTATTTTAAATTTGTATTTTATTTATCTCAAAGGTATATTTTAAATTTTATTCTTCAAATTGAAAAGTCAAAAAAATCTGTCCGCTTTAAGCTAATAATTGTGAATTTTGATTTTTCTTCAATTTGAATATTCTCTTTTTTTTATTCAAATAATTGAAAATAAGGTTTTTAAAATTTATTTTAGAAATGTTCAAGGTTATATTTTTTAGTAGCCATTGTTTTATGAGTAGCAAAATAGTTTTCTGTTTATTTAACTTTTACTTTCTTGAAATTGCATGAGTTTTTTATTTATATTTAGCACGAAAATCAAAATAAAATTAACCAAATGAAAAAGCAAGTATTATTCGTGTCCGCAGTGGTTTTATCTTTAACTTTCGCAAGTTGCGGTGGTGAAGAAAAAGCACCAGTAGTTGAAGAAACAACAACAACTGAAACAACAACTACAGAAACTGAAGTTACCCCTGCTACAGAGGAAGCACCAGCAGTTGTAGAAGAGAAAAAAGTAGTTAAAAAAGAAACTAAAAAAGAACCAAAGCAAACTGCTGCTGAAGTAGCAGAAGGAATTGTAGTGACAAAGGGTAATGTGAAAAAACCTACCAATGCTACGCTTGAAGTTAAAAAACTTGAAGAGCAAGCAATAGACAAAGGAGCTACTGAAACAAAAACATTAATGAGAAAATAATCTTAATTTGTTAAGAGGTTGTTTCAAAAGAACAACCTCTTTTTTTTGCTTCAATTTTTTAAGCCAAAAAAAAAGTTACTAAAAAGCCACTCTTTATTTTTTTCTTATTCTACAACTCTTAACCAAGTTTGCGTTCTGAAAAATGGTCCGATATAACCCCTTACATATAATTTGTTTGGATTTGATTCATCTAGCCACATTTTAGTTGAATAAATTTTACCATTTTCAGGATCAACTATTGTTCCGCCTTCCCATTCGCTTCCATCCCAAGTTAAGTATCGTACAATTTGAAGTCCAACCAAAGGTTTGTTCTTTCTATCATCTGTGCATTTTTTACATACGGGGTTTTCTTCTCGACCTTCTCTCGGATACAAATAAACAATTTTACCATAGAGATGATCTTTGTACTTATACAATTCAACAGTTGATTTTTTCTTACCTGTTTCATCGTCTATTGTGGTCCATTTTCCAACACAAGTTTGGCTATTAGCTAAATTTCCAATAAAACTAAATGCAAGTAATAAAACTAAATTTTTCATATTCGATCTAAGTTTTTGAGTTATTATTACAATATTAGTTCCTAAAAATAATGATTTAAATTTATACTTCGAACAAAAAAAAATCAAAGTTTGTTCTCAATAAATAAATCATTTATATATCAATGAAATTTTGAATAATTGTTTTTCCGTCCTTAGTCATCAAAGATTCTGGATGAAATTGCACCCCATAAACGGGTAAATGCTGATGTTCAAATGCCATTAAAATATTATTTTCAGAATATGCTGTTGGTATTAGTGGAGTAACATTATCAATTTTCACAGCCCAACTATGATAAAGTCCAACTTCAAATTTTTCGGGAACTTGTGAAAATAATTTACTTTGTTTGGTTTGAAAACAGATTTCTGATATGCCATGTTTTACCTGTGATTGATTGTATAATTTACCACCAAAATATTCACCTAAAGCTTGCATTCCCAAGCAAACACCTAAAATGGGTTTGGTATTTACATAACTGTCAATTATTTGCATCATGCGTCCTCCATCAACAGGCAAGCCTGGACCTGGGGAAAGTACGATTTTATCAAATTGGGCAATTTCTTCTATTGAAATAGCGTTATTTCTTGCAACAGTGACCTCACAATCCAATGCTTCCAAATAATGAAAAAGATTGTAGGTGAATGAATCAAAATTATCCAGAAGGAGTACTTTCACTGTTTTTTGGGTTAAAATTAGTAAACTTGCACAAAGGTAAAGAAAGATGAAGAAAATAATACAAATTCCAGGAGCTCCAGCGCCGATTGGTCCATACAGTCAAGCGATTTTAAAAAATGACACTTTATATGTAAGCGGGCAAATTCCATTGGATCCAAAAACGGGAAGTTTGGTTATTGATACCATTGAAAACGCAACTTCACAAGTTTTAAATAACATTGGATCTTTATTAACTGAAGCAGGAATGGACTTTTCAAATGTGGTGAAATGCTCAATTTTCTTGAAAGATTTGAACGATTTTGTTGCTGTAAATGGGGTCTACGCTTCTTTCTTTACAAATGAGCCGCCAGCTCGAGAAACCGTTCAAGTGAGTAAATTGCCAATGGATGTGCCGATAGAAATATCTTGTATAGCTATTCTGTAATATAAGATTCGAACCATAGCGTGAGTAATTTCCCAGTCAAAATATCAGTAATTATAGTCAACTACAACGTTGAGTATTTTCTAGAGCAATGCTTGAATTCTGTATTTAAAGCACTAGAGAATATTTCAGGGGAAGTTTTTGTGGTCGACAACAATTCGATTGATGGCTCTGTTGAAATGGTGCGCCAAAAGTTTCCGCAAGCGATTTTAATTGCAAACAAAGACAATCGCGGTTTTTCAAAAGCGAATAATCAAGCCATGGCAATCGCCAAAGGAGAATATCAATTATTGCTTAATCCAGATACGGTTGTTGAGGAAGATACTTTTTTGAAAGTTGTGCAATTCATGGATGAAAATCCGCAAGCAGGTGGACTAGGAGTGAGGATGTTAGACGGAAAAGGAAATTTTCTACCTGAATCTAAGCGCGGTTTGCCAACGCCTGCAGTCGCTTTTTATAAAATTTTCGGATTGTCGGCAATTTTCCCTAAATCGAAGAAATTTGGGCAGTATCATTTAGGGTATTTATCTGAATTTGAAACAAATGAAGTTGAAATTTTAAGCGGTGCATTCATGCTGATGCGCACGGAAGTTTTAAATAAAGTTGGCTATTTGGACGAAGCGTTTTTCATGTATGGCGAAGACATCGATTTGTCGTATAGAATCATTCAAGGTGGTTATAAAAACTACTATTTTTCTGACACAAGAATTATTCACTATAAAGGAGAAAGTACCAAGAAAAGTTCGGTGAATTATGTCTTTGTATTTTACCGCGCAATGGTCATTTTTGCCGAAAAGCACTTTTCTCAGAAGAATGCCAAATTGTTTTCGTTTTTAATCAATTTCGCGATTTATTTGAGAGCTGGACTGGCGATTTTTACTCGTTTTATCAAGCGAGCAGCTTTGCCTGTTTTTGATTTCTTCTATCTTTTTGGTGGATTGATTTTATTGACGCATTATTGGCAAAAAGCGAATATCGAATTTCCGCCAAATATTTTAAATGTCGCCATTCCTGCTTATACTTTCAGTTGGTTGATCAGTGTTTTTTATACGGGAGGTTACGATTTTCCAATCAAACTTTCGAAATACTTCAAAGGAGCTGTGTTAGGGACTTTGATGATTTTGGTGATTTATGCTTTATTACCTAAATCTTGGCAATTTTCAAGATTATATATTTTAATAGGAACTGCTTGGATTTTTCTTTACTATTTGATTTCTAGGGTTTTCTTACATTTCAGTCTCAAGAAGAAGTTCAATCTTTCCGGTGCACAAAATCAAAAATTTATCATTGTTGGTTCAGTGGAAGAATCAGCGCGTGTGAGTACGATATTGAAACAAACGAATTCAAAAATCGATTCCATTTTGTTGGTTTCTGATTCCGATGACAAAACTGACGAACAAATCGGGATCCTATCTCAGTTGGATCAAATTGTCTTTTTTCATAAGGTCGACGAAATAATTTTTTGCGCCAAAGACACTTCAGCACAAGTTATTATGCATTGGATGTCGTTGCTTGGGAGTAATAATATCGATTTTAAAATTGCACAGCCAGATAGTTTGTATTTGATTGGAAGCAATTCAATTGATACCGCAGGAGATTTGTATGTTTTCAATATCAACGAAATTTCTAAACCTACCAATATCAGAAATAAGAGAACTTTTGATTTTATCTTAAGTTTTTGCTTTTTAATCAGCGCTCCATATTTTATTTGGTATTTCAAGCATAAATCGACTTGGGTCAAAAACATGATTCAATGTATGATAGGAAAAAAATCCTTGGTTGGATATTATGCTGAAAAGCAAGAGTCAGCCCAACAATTGCCAACAATTAAAAGGGGGATTTTAAACCCTTTGGATGCAATGAAATTTGCAAATAACTCAGTTTTGAGTAAGCTAAATCTAATTTACGCAAGAGATTACAGCATTTGGAAAGACTTTGAAATCGTCCGCAAAGCTTGGCGAAAATTGGATTCTTAATTGTTTGATTTAATATTAATTGAACAAAATTCAATTCATTGGTTTTAATTTTTCATCTAGAACCAATTTTTCACCTTTTTTCTCTTACTTTTGTACTCGAAAAAACAAGAAATCCTCTTAGGAACATGGCACAAGTAGAAATCAGACTCCCCAAAATGGGTGAAAGCGTTACAGAAGCTACCATCACAAACTGGTTAAAAAATGTTGGCGAAAATGTTGATATGGACGAACCATTGGTTGAAGTAGCTACTGATAAAGTGGATAATGAACTTCCATCTGAAGCGAAAGGAACGTTGGTTCAAATCTTTTTTGAAAAAGATCAAGTAGCTCAAGTTGGTGATGTAATTGCAATTATTTCAACAGATGGTGGAGCAGCTGTTGCACCTGTTATGGAAGTTGCTGCACCTGTTGTAGAAGTGGTAGCTGCGGCGCCAGTTTCTAACGGAACACAAGCGGTTTCAACTCCAGCGATTGCAAACTCAAATAAATTCTATTCTCCATTGGTACGCAGCATTGCTGACAAAGAAGGAATTTCTTCGAATGAATTGGAAACAATTGTTGGAACTGGTCAAGAAGGAAGGGTTACTAAGAAAGATATTTTATCATACATCGAAACAAGAGGTTCTCAACCAGCAGTTGCAGTGGCAGTTGCTCCGGTTGCTCAAGCTCCAGTTGCAAAACCAGCTGCACCAATTGCTTCAAACGACGGTGGTTCATCTTTCTTGTCAAACATCAAAGAACCAGTTGTTTTACCAATGCCAGGCGATGAGATTATCGAAATGGACAGAATGAGAAAATTGATTTCTGACCACATGGTAATGTCTAAGCATGTTTCGCCACACGTAACTTCTTTCGTAGAAGCTGATGTGACGAATATTGTGAATTGGAGAAATAAAGTCAAGAAAGATTTCGAGAAAAGAGAAGGCGAAAGCATCACTTTTACGCCGATTTTCATGGAAGCGATTGCAAAAGCAATCAAAGATTTCCCAATGATTAATGTAGCTGTGAGTGGCAATCAAATTATCAAAAGAAAAGATATCAATTTAGGAATGGCTACAGCACTTCCTTCTGGAAACTTAATTGTTCCAGTTGTTAAAAATGCTGATAGATTGAATTTGACAGGTTTAGCGAAAGCAGTAAATGAATTGGCTAGAAATGCAAGAAACAATAAATTGAAACCAGAAGATATCCAAGGTGGAACTTACACTGTAACAAATGTGGGAACTTTTGGAAATGTAATGGGAACACCAATTATCAATCAACCACAAGTGGCTATTTTAGCTTTGGGTGCGATTCGTAAAGTTCCTGCTGTGATTGAAACGCCAGAAGGAGATTTCATCGGAATCCGTCACAAAATGTTCTTGTCTCATTCTTATGACCACAGAGTTGTTGATGGTTCATTAGGTGGAATGTTTGTAAGAAAAGTGGCTGATTACTTGGAACAATTTGATGTAAATAGAGAATTGTAATCAATTTTCAACTTAATATTTGAAACCTGTACTTATTTGAGTGCAGGTTTTTTTTGTATTAAAAAATTCAATGTAGAATAGTTCACAAAAAGCAGTTTCCATTCCAACGATTGCGTTATCTTTGAACTCAAAGAATTTCAAATGAAACTTAAATTAGCGCGTCCTTTGGCCATTTTTGACCTTGAGGCAACAGGATTGAATATTTCAAAAGATAAAATTGTTGAAATAGCAATTATCAAAATTAATCCTGATGGAACAGAGGAAACTTTTACTGCTAGAATTAATCCAGAAATAAATATTCCTGATGAGGTCGTTGAAATTCATGGAATCACCAATGAAGACATCAAAGATTGTCCAACGTTCAAAGATTTAGCTTCTAAAATCACTGCTTTTATTGGTGATGCTGATTTGGGTGGATACAATTCTAATAAATTCGATATTCCACTTTTAGCAGAAGAATTACTCAATGCTGGAAGTGAATTTGACATGTCAAAACGTAAGTTTGTGGACGTTCAAAATATCTTTCATAAAAAGGAACAACGCACCCTTGCAGCTGCTTTTCAGTTTTACTGTCAAAGCGATATTGTAAATGCGCACAACGCCTTGGCAGATACAGAAGCTACGTGGAAAGTTTTAAACGCTCAACTTGAAAAGTATCCTGACTTGGAAGGAAATATTGACTTCTTGGCTGATTTTTCAAAAGGTGGAAATTTGAATAATTTAGATTTCGCAGGCCGTTTGGCAATCAATGACAAAGGCGAAGCTGTATATAATTTTGGAAAGCACAAAGGCAAAACGGTCAAACAAATTGATGTTGAAGAACCTGGATATTACGGGTGGTTTGTTTCCGAATCAACAGATTTTCCGAAATATACCAAGCAAAAGTTAAAACAAGAAATGGACAAGATTAAAGCTGAGAAATTGGCTCAAAATCAACCAAAGGAAGTTAAACCGAAGGTAAATAAAGTAGAAGATCATTTATCTATGGAAGATAAATTAGCGGCATTGAAAAGTAAATTTGGTAAATAAAATTGAGATGAAAATTATTTGTATTGGAAGAAATTATGCGGATCACGCAAAAGAAATGAATTCAGCGATTCCTGAAAATCCCGTTTTTTTTATGAAACCTGATACGGCTTTGTTGCCCAATAAAAGTCCATTTTTTTATCCAAATTTCACCAAAGATTTGCATTACGAATGTGAAATTGTCGTTCGAATCAATAAACTTGGTAAAAATATCGCTTCAAAGTTTGCAAACACTTATTACAATGAAATCGGTTTGGGAATTGACTTTACGGCCAGAGATTTACAACAAAAATGCAAAGAAAAAGGGTTGCCTTGGGAAATTGCAAAGTCATTTGAGCACAGCGCCCCAGTTTCTCACAATTTCTTGGATAAGTCAACTTTAGATTTGACTAATTTGAACTTTTCATTGCAACAAAATGGTCAAATTGTGCAAGTTGGTAATACGAAAGACATGCTTTTTGACATCAACCAAATCATCGTTTACATTTCGCAATTTATGACCTTGAAAATTGGAGATTTGATATTTACTGGAACTCCAGCCGGCGTTGGTCCGGTAGCAATTGGGGATACTTTGACTGGATTTATAGAAGATC
>JBIKJE010000057.1:0-19317 GCA_044361165.1 Crocinitomicaceae bacterium
GATCCTTCAGGAATCAGACCAGCATTTTGGTATGAAGACGAAGAAGTTTGTGTCGTAGCATCTGAACGTTCAGTGATTCAAACTGCTTTCCGTTTGAAATACGACCAAGTGCAAGAATTGACACCAGGTAGCGCTTTGATAATCAAAAAATCAGGTGCTGTAAATGAAGTTAAAATCAACGAACCTCGTGAAAGAAAAAGTTGTTCTTTTGAGCGCATATATTTCTCCAGAGGAAATGATATCGATATCTACAAAGAACGCATCAATTTGGGGAAATTGGTCGTGAATCAAGTATTGAAATCTGTTGACTATGATTTAGATAATTCTGTTTTTTCATTCATTCCAAACACTGCGGAAACATCTTTTTATGGGATGATTAAAGGTTTGGAAGATTACCTTAATGATAGAAAATTTCAAGCAATTTTGGATTTAGGAGCAAATCCTACTCCGGAACAATTGAAAGAAATCATCTACCAAAGAGCAAGAATTGAAAAAATCGCCATCAAAGACGCTAAATTGAGAACGTTCATCACGCAAGATGATGCACGCGACGATTTGGTGGCACATGTTTACGATATTACCTATGGATCAGTCGTTCGTGGAAAAGACAATTTGGTTGTAATTGACGACAGTATCGTTCGTGGAACCACTTTGAAGCAAAGTATTTTACGCATTTTGGACAGACTTGAACCTGTAAAAATTGTTGTTGTTTCTTCCGCGCCACAGATTCGTTATCCTGATTGCTATGGAATCGACATGGCGAAAATGGGCGATTTTATTGCATTCGAAGCTGCCATTCAATTGTTGAAAGAACAAGGCAAAGGACACATCATTGACGATGTTTACAGAAAATGTTTGGACCAAGCCAAATTGCCGAAAGAGCAAATCAAAAATTACGTCAAAGAAATTTACGCGCCTTTCACTGCGGAAGAAATCTCCGCAAAAATTGCTGAATTATTGACACCTGCAAACATCCAAGCAAAAGTTGAAATTGTATATCAAACAATCGAAAACTTGCATGCTGCCATTCCAAATCACTTGGGAGATTGGTATTTCACAGGAAATTATCCAACACCAGGAGGAAATAAAGTGGTCAATCGTGCTTTTATCAATTTTGTTGAAGGAAAAAACGAACGCGCTTATTAGGAGACTACAGACATTAGATATAAGACACCAGACTAAAGACACAAGATATTGAATATGATGTATCTCAACTTTTAGGTACTACTCCTTAATAAGCCAAAAATTAAAAGTCTTCTGTCTTGAGTCTTTCCTCTCAAGTCTTTTTAACAAATAATTTACATTTTAGCACGGTTTTTGCTGAGAGGGTTTGAACTAGAAAATCAGCGAAAAAAATGAAAAAACAGACGGCATTATTCTTTTATATTCTTGGAATATATGTCGTTTTGCAGTTCGCTTGGTGGGGATTTCATTTAATTCAAATTACCAATGAACTGCAGTCTGTAAATGGAAAAGCCAACAACAAAGCAATCATGATTGTAGGTGAAGGCATTGTTTTCTTTTCAATCCTTCTTTTCGGACTTTGGCGCATCAAACTTTCTATCAAAAAAGACCAACAACTTTCCGAAAGACAAAGCAACTTCTTGCTATCCGTTACACACGAATTAAAAACACCATTGGCTTCAACCAAATTGTATTTGCAAACTCTGATTAAAAGAGATTTCTCGACTGAAAAAAGGGAAGAAATGTTGCAAAAAGCAATTATTGAAAACCAACGATTAGAGGAAATTGTAGAATCGATTTTAACGGCAACAAGATTGGAAAATCGCACGTTAAAACTGCATAAAGAATGGATTGATTTAAATGAATTAATCCAACAATTAATTGATAATTATAACATTACTTCAGGAAAAAATTGGATTGTTTTTGAAAATCAAGTCGCAGTGAAAATTGAGGCTGATGCTTTCATGATCAAAACCATCTTAAGAAATTTGATAGAAAATGGCTTAAAATATGCTTCCAATTCAGCGCAATTTACAGTTTTCTTGAAACGAGAATTGAACCATGTAAAATTTGGAACGAGAGACAATGGTCCTGGTGTTCCTGCTGATTTACAAAAGGACATATTTAAAAAGTTTTTTCGAATTGAAAACGAAGAAACACGCTCTCAAAAAGGAACCGGTTTGGGTTTGTTCATCGCTGCTGAATTTACCAAATTGAATGGCGGAAAATTGAATTATTTACCGAATAAACCAACAGGCTCTATTTTTGAAATAACATTATGATATTCAGTAATTTAAAATATTTATGGAAATGACCAATCACTTTGGCTTAATCATTTTAGACGGATGGGGAATCGGCGATCATTCTAAATCGGATGCGGTTTACAATGCCAATACTCCGTTTATGGATACTTTGATGGCCAAATACCCCACGGCGCAATTGAAAACTTGTGGTGAAGATGTTGGTTTACCTGAAGGTCAAATGGGAAATTCTGAAGTAGGACATTTGAATATTGGTGCCGGAAGAATTGTGTACCAAGAATTGACGCGCATCAATAAATCCATTCGTGAAAAAGAATTTTTCAAAAACAAAGCGCTGATTTTAGCCATGGAAACTGCCAAAAAGAACAATGTCGCTTTACATTTGATGGGCTTGGTTTCCAAAGGTGGCGTGCATTCTTCGCAAGAACATATATATGCTTTGTGCGAAATGGCACATACTTACGGATTGAAAAAAGTTTTCATTCACGCATTTACAGATGGTCGTGATTGCGATCCAAAAAGTGGATTGGGATTCATCCAAGAATTGGAACAAAATATCGCAAAAACTACCGGGAAAATCGCTTCAGTAATCGGTCGCTACTATGCGATGGACAGAGATACACGCTGGGAAAGAGTGAAAAAAGCCTACGATTTGATGGTCCACGGAACGGGTCAAGCTTTTTCTTCAGCAAGTGAGGCCATCGAAGCTGCCTATGCCGCAAATATTACGGATGAATTTATCGAACCAGCTGTCATTTCCGCAAATGGCGCACCAATCGCGACCATTCAAAAAGGTGATGTGTTGATTTCATTCAACTTTAGAACAGATAGACCGCGTGAAATTGTGACAACCTTGACTCAAAAAGATTTTCATGAATTCAACATGCATGCACTTGATTTGCATTTATTTACAATGACAAATTACGATGCAACTTACAAAAATGTGCACGTCATTTTCGACAAAGACAATTTGCAAAATACCTTGGGTGAAGTTTTATCAAAATTAGACCGCACGCAAGTACGCATCGCTGAAACAGAGAAATATCCACACGTGACATTCTTTTTCAGTGGAGGAAGAGAGGAAACATTTAAAGATGAAACACGCTTGATGGTCAATTCTCCAAAGGTAGCGACCTACGATTTACAACCTGAAATGAGTGCTTTTGGCGTACGAGACACGATCATCAAAAGCATGGAAACAGATAAACCGAATTTTTTCTGTCTAAACTTTGCCAATCCAGACATGGTCGGACATACCGGTGTTTACGAAGCCATTGTGAAAGCTGTCGAAACGGTAGATTCTTGTCTCCAAGCTGTGGTAGAATGTGGACAAAAATTAGGGTATGAATTTTTAGTCATCGCAGACCATGGAAATGCAGATTTCGCCATCAATCCAGATGGTTCGCCAAATACTGCCCATTCTTTGAATCCTGTGCCAGCGGTTTTGGTGACAGAAAATCACTTGAAACTAAACAATGGAATTTTAGCGGATGTTGCACCCACGATTTTGAATCGCATGGGAATGGCAGCTCCCATGGAAATGACAGGGAGAAGTTTGGTAGAATATTAAAAAATCTTTTTTTTATTTTTCAATGAACCTTTGAAGGTTGGTTGAGTATTACTTTCGAACGCAGAAAACGAGGTGCACCTGTTTTTAAAAAATCGAAAGTATGAAAAAAATCTTTTTTGTTTTATTTTGCTTGCAATCAATTGCTTTACAAGCGCAAAAACCAGAAACTGTTTACAGTGTTGCCCGTGAGCGAAGATCCATGGATTGGTATCTGACACAACAAAAATTGTGGAAAGACGAAACTGTAAAAAACAAATTAAACGGGAATGCTTGGTACAATTATTACAGTGCCACAAGGGCGCTAAAAAATTCTTGTTACGATGAAAAAGATCCTGAAGGTTCTGCCAAAAAAAAGGATGAATTTATCAAACAAGGAAATCAAATTGTAGAGGAAGCATACAAAACCATTCCAAACAGTTTTGAAGCCAATCACATGAAATGGTGGGACGGAAACAACAATCCAGAAATGCTGCCATTTTTGATGAAAGCTTATGAAATTGACCCCAACGATGTCCGCGCTTTTTATGATTTGATGATTCATTATGAATTAAAAAGAGACAAAACCAAATTCAAACAATTTACGAATCAATTGTATTTAGCCAATGATTTACCATCAAGTTTACTAAATTGGGGATATAATTTACTCTCAGAACTAGACCAAAACGCAATCGTATTTACTGCTGGCGACAACGATACTTATGCTGGATGGATTGCGCAAGGTGCCAAAAATTTTCGCGAAGATGTGACTGTAATCAATACCTACTTAATCACCGAGGATGACTACCGAAACAAGATCTTTGAAGAACTTAAAATACCTGCATTAGACATCAAAGTAAGTAAAGGAATTGAAGAAGATTTTGAAAAAAATCAACAACTGATTTTTGAACACATTCTCAAAAACAAAGTGGGAATTCCGGTGTATGTATCTACCACTGCTATTTCATACTTTGAAAAAAAGTTTGCAGAAAACCTATATTTGACGGGATTGAGTTACAAATACAGTGACAATGAATTTGACAATATTTCCATCATTCAGCGCAATTATGAAAGCCGCTATTTGTTGGATTATTTGAAACAAAACTTCTCTTTTCATCAAATGAATGCCCATGCTGAATACTTTGATGAAACATACATTCCTTCGATGTTAAAGCTTTACAAGCACTACCAAGAAAGTGAATCACTTTACAAAATGAAAAACTTAGAACCATTGATTCTTTCCATTAGCGAAAATTCTGGTCAACAAACTGAAATATTTGAGTTCTTAAGTCAGAGTAAATCTAATCCGACATTTCTAACTGCTTTGTTAGATTCTAAGGCGATTGAAGAAAACATGATCCAAATCTCCAATAAAGTGAAGATGAGCAGATATGAAACGACCAATGAAGATTACCAAAAATTTCTAGACAATACGCTTCGATCCAAACAGTTGGATTTGTACAAAATGGTTGTGTACGATTCGAGTCAATGGATGAAAAAGTTTCCGAAATCGACGAACGAACCGATGGAATCAAACTACCATTGGCATCCGGCTTATAAAAATTATCCTGTAGTCAATATTTCACACGATGCTGCAGTTGCATATTGTGCTTGGTTAACAGAACAATACAATTTACAACGCAAAAGAAAATATACCAAGGTTGTTTTTCGTTTACCAACAGAGAAAGAGTGGAAATATGCCGCAGGTGCAGGAAATGAAATTGCCAAATCCGCTTTCGCCAAAGACGATGTAAAAAATGAAAAAGGCTGTTATTTAGCGAATATCAAAACTGGTAACAATACTTTTTTTGAAGATGGTGCTTTCTATACAGCAAAAGTGGGTACTTATTTCGCTAATAAGCTGGGATTCTTCAATATGACTGGGAATGTGGCAGAAATGATCAACGTGAAAGGCGTTGCCAAAGGCGGTTCATGGTATGATACTTTTGAAGACAGTGATTTTCAGAAAAAAACAACTTATAACGGTGCTGATCCAGGAATCGGATTTAGAATTGTAATGGAAATTATTGAAGAATAGAAAATTGAGTAGCAACAATAAATACAGCAAGTGTAGCGATGAGGAATTGATGGTTGATATCATTGTCCATCATTCCCATCCTGCATTGACTATTCTTCACGAGAGATATAGCAAAAAGCTGTTGGGCTATTTTATCAAAATGTTGCAAAACGACCAAGAAAAAGCGCAAGACTTTGTGCAAGATATTTTCTTGAAAATCATCGAAAAAAAACATTTATTCGATACAGACAAAAAATTCTATACGTGGATTTTTACCATTGCAAGTAACATGTGTAAATCTGAATACAGAAAACCATTCTTCCAAAGTATTTCGACTGATGAATATGAACTTCAATCAAAAGCAGTATTTAGCGATGATTTGTCTGAAAAAGAAAGATTTAAGCTGATTTATAAAGCAAGTTTGGCGCAACTAGAAGTGCATCATAAAACCACTTTCATCTTGAGGTATATGGAAAAATTCAGTCTGAATGAAATCGCAGAAATTACGGAAACATCTGTGGGAACGGTCAAATCTCGCTTGTTTTACGCAACCAAAAAAATGGCGCAGTTGCTCAAAGAATTTGATCCAAGATATGAAAATAACTTATTTAAAATGAATTGATATGGAAAGAGAAATTGACAAAAACTCAGAAAAATTATTCGATTTAATTGAGTCAAAAAACTGGAATCAATTGTCTGATGAAGAAATGCAATTTGTTTTGTTGCACATGACTGAAGACGAGTTTCATTTTCAACACCAAATTTTAGTAGAAGCTGACGATATCTTTGACGAAAATTCGGATCCAAAGCCATTGTTGTTGCCTACGAAAAAAGTTACTCCAATTTTTGCAATTCGCATTCCTTTGTATCAAACCATTTTAGCTGTTGCAGCAACGGTTTTGGTATTTTTAATGTTGTGGCCAAACAACCAAGAAATCGAACAACCAATTATTCGTCCAGTTGCTCAGCAAAAACAAGAAATCAAAACGAATTTCGTGCACGATACTGTTGTGAAATACATCACACTCACGCAAATTGCCGAAAGAGTGGTTTATGACACTATTACGGCGGTTGTGCAAAGCAATTTTAAATCTGAAGAGCCACGCTTATTTCAAGCAAACAACAATTTGCCAATCTTGGATTTATCACCTGAAAAACTGGAAGTAAGAGGAAGTTCGCTGAAGGAAGAAAACACCATTGATTTATTGCCAAAAATGGTAAATACGATATATTGATTCAACCACAGAAGCCAGAATGATATAAATCATAAATTAAGTAAAAAAACGCTGTTAAAAAATTTCAACTTCGTTTATTTCGTACTTTTGTAATAGTTCAATTGAATGTATTTTGTAAAGAGAGAATAACATGAAAAAGTTCGTCATTACACTGGTTTTATCGTTGATTTTGGTAGGTCAAAACATCTATGCGCAAGGTTGTTCACAATGTAAGTTGGTCGCAGAACAAGGTTCAGAAATGGACGAGGCATCTTTTGGAACAAACATGAATACAGGAATTATGTATTTGATGATCATTCCTTATTTCTTGCTTTTGTTTTTATTTAGAAAAAGAATCATTGCATTTTTCAAAGGATTACTTTCAAAATAAATTTCCAAAATAATTTTTCGGACAAAAAAAATGGACAAATTAAAAACTTGTCCAATCTTTCCTATTCAAGGCTAAATAAATACTAGCTTCCGCAAGATAAACACTCATCGTCGTCTAATTCTGGCTGTAACTCAATCGCTGGATTAAGCATTTTCTTCAAATCGTAAATTTGTTGTTGTGTTTCCCCATCTTCGAAAAGATTTCCGGTTAAAAGTGTCTTTAAATGCGCGATTTGCGCTTGGATTTGAGCTTCTTCCATAATGCAGTGTTTCTATAATTGAAGCTTGAAATTACATTTTTTTTGGAAGTTTACAAGGAAAAGTTTACAACAAAAATTTGTGGAAAAATGCATTCAATTTTTTTCGAAAAGCTTTTCATTTTACACTTTAGAACAAACAAGCACTCGCATTAAATTCAATCCGAAGCGTTAACATTATCGTAAATTGTTTTTGCGCTTGACATCGATTTGCTATCGTTCAACAATTAATGCAGGCTCCAGAGGAGCCAAATATTCCTAGCAAGGATGCAATCCGCAGCGTTGATAGGAAATCGATAATTGTTTTTGGCGTGTGTCCGTCAGCTGACGGACCATGACAAAACAAAACATCAAATTAAATATTCGGTTTAAAATAATTACCCAACATAATTTCAATCTCAATTTTTTGAATTTTTCATGTTACTTTTACGGAATAGTGAATTATGCTTTTGAACAATCAATTTTTTAAGATGAGACAGTGGTTTTTAGTAGTAGCAATAATCGGAGGATTAACGATTTTAAGTGCTTGCGGAGAAGACAATTCAACCGAGAAAAAAGGTGAAAAAGTTTCTCAAAAACTTGACAATGAAGATGCGATTGAAGCAGAAATTGCTGCGATTGAGGAAGAAATAGTGAAAGCAGATTTGGTGGCACATTCACTCAGCTACGCCAAAGAAAATGGAGAAGCAATTGAAGTGTTGGCGCATCTTTCCGCAGACAATGTAATTTTGAAAATCGAAGAAAAATTTTCGGATGGAAACGGAAAAAACAGCGGTGCGATAACCTATTATCTCAAAGACAAATACCCGTTTGTAACCAAAGAATTATTTGAAGATCTTTCAAATCCAACCGCAACGAAATTCGTGGAACGTGTTTCTTATTACGACAAAAAAGGAAAAGCGATTTCAACGAAAGAAAAACGCGTGAATTACCAAGAAGAATTGCCAAGTGTTTCGTTCCTTTCGGTTCCGCTAAAAACGTGTTCTATTGACAGAGCGATGCGCGTGTTAGAACAAAAAGGTGACTTTGAAACCACCTTTCAAGGTTTTGCGATAACTGAATCTTTAAATTATTTAATTGTAGGTCAGCCCGGTGAAGACGGTTATTCTAGTGCATTAAGGGTTGAGGTGGAAGATAATTTCATCAAAGATGCCTTGAGAAATCAACAAAAATATCTAAACAAAAAATGTCGTGTATCCTTTCAAATTGCAGAAAATTCTGGATTTGAATATCAATTGTACACTGGTGCGAGTTGGAGTGAAAAATAAATTGAGAAAAATATAAACGTATAAAAAAAGCCTGAAGTAAACTTCAGGCTTTTCGTTTTAATATGAATATGCAGAGCAAAGGTGTCTGTTTTTTTTCTTTTTCTTTTTCTTCATTTTTCTGTCTTTGGCATCAGAAGTAGATTCTGTTCCTTGTGACATTTCAAATCCATTTGAATTGATTAAAGAAGTTTGTTTGATTGGAGCAGCCATAGAAGCGTTGATTCCAATAATGAAGCATAAAAATAAAATGCTTGCGGTAATTTTGTTTTTCATGTTTTTCATAGCTGGTAATTTTTGGTTTATATAACTCTAAATTTATAAAAAAGGTTACAGAAAAACAAGAAAAAGTAAAATTATTTTCTGTTAAAAGGTTGCTTTCGCATAGTTTTCTAGGATTTCGTCATGCTTTTTCCTCAAAAAAAGAAGGTTTTGATTAATTTCTTCTTCAGTTCTGCACCTTGGAAACGGCGCTTCAATCAGATAGGATTCAATCACATTTTGCGAATTCAATTCTGCAAAAAAGAAAACTATTTTGGCATCTAATTTTCCGCAAAGCTTCATGATGTTGGGTGAATATTCCCCAGTCTTTCCATCGTCAATCATCAAAACCAAGTTGCCTTTATTTTGAAGAACTGTTTTTGCTTTTAACAAGGAGAATGAATTCTTTGCAATAATTGGAACCTTATTTGTAATTCCCCAAACCGACATTTGATTAATTGCTGGAGGTACACCGACAACAGCGGCGGTTAATTCTATGCGATTATCAATCAAACCTCGCAAAGTAACTTTTACCAATGGAACATGTACCGAACATAAAATGATTCCGCAATCGGCAGTTAAATATTCCAATCCATTAAGGTTATAAGGAATATGGAAATACTTTTGTTCTCTCGTCATCAAAGCCAAAAAGGAATTTAAATGTTGGGCTTTAAAGAATCCTTTTGACTTCTTTTTTGATCGGAAAGGGATGAAAAATCTAGAGAGATTAGTCATTAAAATAGCGAGTTTGTACCACTTTGATTCAGAAAATAGCCTCGTAACAATTTTAATTGTAACAATTTTAATATTCCTTTTAAGTTTTGTCAAATCGTAATATTTTTGGATTTCAAATTTACTTAAAGATAGAAGAAACTAAACAAGAAGAAAAAGAAATCGCTCAAAAAATAGCTTATTCTTCAAGCACCTGCAAAAAATAACGAAATCCAATAAAATTCTCTGCATCGCCTGTATAAACATACTTTGATTTTATTTGTAATTCTTCTGATTTGTTGCGCCAACTTCCGCCTTTGGCAATTCCTTTTTCGCTGACCATTTCAGCCACATTGCCACACATATTGAAAATTCCAAAATCATTTTTCCAATACGAATCAATTGGTGCAATCACATCCTGATTGGCGTTTGCCGTACTTTTCGCTTTGATTGCTGTAGAATCTTTGATTTCATTGGTGAAATTGGCAAATGCTTGACCTTTACTGTTGAAAAATGCCGTTCCACGCCACGCATATTGTGCACTCGTATCGCCTGCTTGCGCGGCTTCCGTCCATTCTTTTTCTGAAGGAAGGCGAATAATTACTTTCTTGAATTTGCGTTTTGGATTTGCGTTGTATTTCTCAGTCAGCCATTCACAAAATTTTTGAGCGCCTGCATAAGAAACATTCACCACAGGATAATTTTGATAAGCTGGATGCTGATGATAATATTGTACATACGGTTCATTGAAACTCAATTTATCGCGCCATTTAAGCGTGTCGACTTTCGCAACAGCCAAAGCTTGTTGATTATTTGTTTTCTTCAAATCCTCGATGAATGTTTTGTACAAACGATTCGAAACTTCGCTTCGAGAAGCATACAAATGCACATGAACTTTTTCTATCGAATTGTTAATCTCTTTGATATCAAATTGTCCAAAGGCAAAAATAGGTGCAAATGCCAATACTGATAAAGTAAATAATCTTCTCATCGTTCTAAAATTAATTTTCTATAAGCAATTGAAGGAGTAACGGGATACTTGAAAAAAGATACAAGAAAAATGCTTTCCAAATAAAAACGTGTGAAACCAAAATAAAAAAGTTCCGATGAAACCACCGAAACTTTCTTTTGCTACTAATCGAAAAAAACAAGAGTACCCCTACTCTTGAATGTTTTTATTATCTTGTTTTACTTAAATCAATTTGATGGTACAAATGTGTCATTATTACACTTTCGTATCAAATTAAAGTTTCGTAAATTTACGATACCCAAAGTTACTGTTGATATATTAAACAATTGATTTTTATTGTTTTAAACGAAAAAAATAAAGTATAATTTACAATGTCCAATCAAAATTCAGATGGTTTAATTCGTTTAATTCAGTCGCTTTCGAAGTCAGAAAAGCGCAGTTTTAAACTTTATGCCACGAGAAATTCGTCTTCTTCTGACGATTTAAAGTTCTTACAACTTTTTGATTTCATTGAAAAAACAGAAAACTACTCTGATGATTTAGCGATTCAAAAATTGACCCAAATTAAAAAAAGTCAATTATCAAATATCAAAGCGCATTTGTACAAGCAAATTTTAACCAGTTTACGACTGCAATATTTATCTCGCAGAACAGACAGTGAAATTCGAGAAAGCATCGATTGTGCGCAGATTTTGTATCAAAAAGGCTTTTATATCCAAGCCTTAAAATTATTGGATAAAGCCAAAATTAACGCGCAAAGATTGCATGCAGATTTACTCACTTTGGCCATCGTACAATTTGAAAAAATCATTGAATCACAATATATTACACGAAGTATTGATTCTAGGGCAGATGAATTAGCGAATGAAAGTGTAGAACTCGAAAAGAAAATCAGTGGTGCCATTTTATATTCAAATATTGCTTTGCAATTGTATTCACTTTACTTGAAAGTTGGATTTGTCCGAGATGAAAAAGACTTTCATTTTGTCAAGGAATTTTTTCACTCGAAGTTGCCAAAAATTGCGCCCAATCAATTAAGCGTAGAAGAAAAATTACACCTTTATAACGCGCATGTTCGCTACAACCACATGATTCAAGATTTTGTGATGTGCTACAAATATGCGCGACTTTGGGTCGATTTATTTGAACAATATCCTGTACTAGCAGATCAAAATAAGGAGTTGTATTTGAAAGGAATACATAATTTATTGTTGGCGCTTTTCAATTTAAGAAGTTACAAACGATATGTCGAAGTACTTACTGAATTGGAACAAAATCCGCCCAATGAAAAAGACAGTGAAAATGTGATTTTATTGTACCAACAATATGTTTTCACTAATCAAATCAACCGCTATTATTTGGAAGGAAATTTCACCAAAGGATTGGAATTGGTTCCCAAAATTGAAGCATTTGTAAAATCGTCTGAAGACAAATTAGATGTGCATCGCGCGATGGTTTTTTACTATAAAATTGCCTGTTTGTATTTCGGAAATGGCGAAAACAAAAAAGCGATTTACTATTTAAATTTGATCATTCAGATGAAAGCGCAAAGTATTCGGGAAGACATTCAAAGCTTTGCCAGAATCTTGAATTTAATCGCACACTTTGAACTTGGAAACGACGATTTATTAGAATATCAAGTGAAATCAGTTTATCGATATTTGAGTAATATGGGCGATTTACAAGGAGTTCAAAAGGAAATTTTGACTTTCATCCGTCAATTACCAACAGTCAATCCTTCCGATTTGCGGAAAGTTTTCAAACAATTACTGTCTAAATTGGTGAAATTGAGTCAATCCAAATTTGAGAAACGTCCATTTATGTATTTGGATATTATTTCTTGGTTGGAATGCAAAATTGAGAACAAAACAGTTTCAGAAGTGATTCGTGAAAAATTTGAAAAGGAGATTAAAACAGGCGAAAAACAGTATTTTCCAGGGGTAAATTGAATATGAACTTCGCCTTACTTATTTGAAGGTTTTCGAATAAAAACAATCTGAATCAAAATACAAACAATCAAAGAAATAGGTGCGCTCAAAATGGTCTTTTGTAGGATAAACCCGATTTCATTGAACTTGAATAATTCTAAGGTGAAAAACCAGAAATGGTGAATCAATAACATCAATCCGAAAACCGATAGTAACCAACTAGTTGGCATTTCATAAAAGTTCATTTCTTGTGTGTCTTCGTATCCGTCTCGTGGCTCAAATGTTTTGAAGATCATTGGTCTTAAATAAGCCAATAACACCGCTGCTGAAGCATGTAAGCCATAAGTATTCGAAATCGAATCAATACCGAAGCCCAAAGCAAAAGCAATCAGCATACTCAAGAAAATGTTGATGTTGTAAGGCAACAATAAAATAAACAATGGATAAATCATTGCTTGAATTCCAAATCCGACTTCCAATTGATTGAACAACAATGCTTGAGCAAACAAAAAGAGAACGAATCTCAATGTATGTATTATAAATATTCGCATTATTCTTCTTTATCTGGTGGAATAAGTGATTCCAATTCTTTTTGTTCGTATTTCAAAAGATTTTTAATAACATAAACACGTTGGATTTTTCTGTAATCTTCTGAATAATAAAATGAAATATCCCACAATGGTTTTGCTTCTACGGGTTTGAATGAAGAAACAATTCCAACTGGCAATCCTCTTGGAAAAATTCCAGAACCACCTCTAGTAACGATTTTACTCCAACGTTTCATTTTCATGTCATTTGAAATTCCAGAAATGGAGCCTATTTTTGGATTTCCTCCATCCCATTTCAACAAACCAAAAGCGCCAGTTGATTCAATCATCACGTCAATGTTAATTGCTTCTGTTAAAACAGATTTAACCACACAGAAATGCTCGCTTACATTGTGCACAATTCCAACAATTCCTTTGTCAGAAAAAACGCCCATTTTTCTTCTTATTCCTTGACTAGAACCAATATTTAAAGTGAAATAATTGTTTCTTTTATCGAAAGTTGAGTTGATGACTGTCGCTGGAATATATTCGTACTGTTGATGATATAAGGTGTCATCAATTTTAAAAATATTGGATTGCACAGGAATGAAACTTTGAGGCAATCGTTTGCGAAGCGAAATATTTTCCTTTTGCAATTTGTAATTGTTGTATGACAAATTGAAATGTTTGGTCAAATCATTTTTGACAGTCAAAATATGCCCATTCACAATGGAAGCACTCGTCAAATATTGCGCTCTTGGAAAATTCAAATAAGTAAAATAGGTTGAAAGTGCCAATCCTTGAAGGAGAGCAAAAACCAAGAAAACCCTGAATCTTTTAAAAAATGCAATGAGATTGCGCATGCTTCTTAAACAAATAAAGTCCCGACGTTAAATCAGGACTTAAAACTATTAAAAATTTATTGACTAAACTTAATCTTTGATCAAGAATTGGAAACGATCGATGTTTTTCAATGCGATACTTGTACCTCTTGCTACAGCTCTCAATGGATCTTCAGCGATGTGTACTGGAAGTTTTGTTTTCGCAGAAATACGTTTGTCTAATCCGCGAAGCATTGAACCTCCACCTGCTAAATAAATTCCAGTTTTGTAAATATCTGCTGACAATTCTGGCGGAGTCATTTCCAACGCACTTAAAATTGCTTCTTCAATTTTGGAAATTGTTTTATCCAATGCATGTGCAACCTCCGTGTAGGAAACAATAATCTCTTTTGGAATTCCAGTCATCAAGTCACGACCACGAACAGCGAAATCTGGTGGTGGATTGTCCAATTCTGGAATCGCAGCACCTACTTCAATTTTCAATTGCTCAGCAGTACGCTCACCAACTAAAATGTTGTGTTGACGACGCATGTATTCTTCAATATCTTGTGTGAAATCATCACCCGCAATACGGATAGATTTATCACAAACGATTCCACCTAAAGCAATGACAGCAATTTCAGAAGTACCACCACCTATATCGATGATCATATTTCCCATTGGTTCCTCAACGTCAATACCAATTCCGATTGCAGCAGCCATTGGCTCGTGAATCAAATAAACTTCTTTTGCTCCAGCATGCTCACATGAATCGCGAACCGCTCTTTTTTCTACTTCAGTAATTCCTGAAGGAATACAAACAACCATTCTCAAAGTTGGCGTGAACAAACTTTTTCCAGTGTTGATCATTTTGATCATCCCGCGAATCATTGCTTCTGCACTTTGAAAATCTGCAATTACTCCATCTTTCAACGGACGAACTGTTTCAATCAATTTGTGGGTTTTCCCGTGCATCTGTTGCGCTTTCTTACCGATAGCAACAATGTTGCCGGTTTGAATGTCTCTCGCAACGATTGACGGTTCGTCAACAACCACTTTGTCATTCATGATGATCAACGTGTTTGCCGTCCCTAAATCGATTGCGATTTCTTGTGTTAAAAAACTAAATAACCCCATTTTATCGTTTTGCTTCTATCCCAAGAAGTCTTTATTTAAATCCTTTTTATCGTAAAACTGCATTTTTTGTTTCAATTTTCAAAAAAATAATTGAAATTTAATGCTTAAAGTGTCTATTTCCTGTCATTACCATCGCCATTCCGTTGGCATCACAATATTGAATTGATAATTCATCCTTGATTGATCCACCAGGTTGAATTACTGCATCGATTCCCGCTTCGTGCGCAATTTCTACGCAATCAGGAAAAGGAAAAAATGCATCAGAAGCCATCACAGAACCTTTCAAATCAAAATTGAATGATTGTGCTTTGTGAATCGCTTGTCTCAAGGCATCCACACGAGATGTTTGCCCCGTTCCACTTGCCAACAATTGACCATTTTTAGCCAAAATAATTGTGTTGGATTTCGTGTGTTTCACCAATTTATTGGCAAAAATAAAATCTTTATTTTCTTGCGCAGTTGGCGCCACTTTCGTGATTGTTTTGAAATCAGCTTCGGTTTCAGTAATCAAATCTTTGTCTTGCTCCAACACCCCATTCAAAATTGTTCTGAATTGACGTTTTGGTAATTCAACTTCATTTTGAATCAAAATGACACGATTTTTTTTGCTTTGCAACATTTCCAAAGCATCTGCATCGTAAGCTGGTGCAATTACCACTTCACAGAACAAATCGTTCATGACAGTTGCAGTGGCCAAATCAATTTTAGTATTTGAAATCAAAATTCCTCCGAAAGCAGAAACAGGATCTCCAGCCAAAGCGCCTTCATATGCTTCTTTGATTGTTGGTCTCGTTGCAACGCCACAAGCATTGTTGTGCTTCAAAATCGCGAAAGTTGGTCCGTCATTTTTAAACTCACCCATCAAATTGACAGCTGCGTCCACATCTAACAAATTGTTGTAAGACAATTCTTTTCCGTGCAATTTAGTAAACATCGCGTCTAAATCGCCATGGAAAATTCCCTTTTGGTGAGGATTTTCGCCATAACGCAACACTTGTGCTGGTTTAACGCTTTGTTTGAATATTTCTTTTTTTCCTTCTTGGTTGAAGTAATTGAAAATTTGGGTGTCGTAGTGAGATGAAACTTCAAAAGCATCGCGGGCAAAAGATTTGCGTTGACCCAAAGAAGTAGCGCCATTTTCTGAAGCATTCAAGATTTCCAAAAACTCAGCGTATTGCCCTTGTGAGGGAATAATAACTACATCTTGGTAATTTTTTGCTGCGGCGCGAATCAAGGAGATTCCACCAATGTCAATTTTTTCAATAATATCGTCGTGAGAAGCACCTGAAGCAACCGTCGCTTCAAAAGGGTACAAATCAACAATCACTAAATCGATTTCAGGAATTTCAAATTCTGCAATTTGACTTTGATCTTCTGAATGATTTCTTCTATTCAAAATTCCGCCAAAAACTTTTGGATGCAATGTTTTCACACGACCCCCTAAAATCGATGGGTAAGAAGTCAAATCTTCTACTCTTTCAACAGCAACTCCTAAATCTTCCACAAAAGCTTGTGTTCCACCAGTAGAATAAATGGTAACACCAAGTTCATTCAAACGATGGATAATTGGCTCTAAACCAGACTTGTCATAAACGGAAATTAAAGCGCTTTTGATTGTTAAAGAAGTACTCATAAATAGATGCTGTGAAATAGGGTGCAAAATTAGCCCAAAAAAGTGAGAAATATGCTATGTTTTTCGATAAATCTTTAGTTAATAAAACCTAAAGTTGAGATTTCGAATTTTGCTGCTGGATTTTCGTGAAAATTGGTTTTCTTGGGATGTGTAAAAAGAAGCAAAAAATGAATAAATTTGTAAATAAAACATCCGTTTTTGTTTTATCGAAATCCAAAATTTAGTCAACATGAAAATTTACAATACCATTCTATTCATCGGTCTTTTAGTTGGAACGTTTAGTTGTTCTGGTTCGTCGAAAAAAACAGATGAAAAAATCGATTTAAAACCCTACAAAACGGGGCAAAATAAATTTGTGTTGACACACATGAATGGCAAGTTATTGGACAAAAACGCTGAGTTTAGAATCCATGAAAACCAATGGGAATTGGACATGAAAAATGGCGACAAAGTGTATTTCGACATCATTTCGAAAGATGAAATGGATCCACTTTGTGGGATAAAAACAGTAGACAGTTTCAAAGATACTTGTGAAATTTGTGCAACTGTCGAGGAAGACAAAGCGCGCGTTAACTTGATCTACGCCAAAGGAACGATGACTTACGATGGTTATTTTGATAAATAATGCTGTTATCAAATAGATCTTTTGTTACTTTTTTTGCCGTCTTTTTCACAGGCTTAGTATCACTTTTTGCCCAAAAAAGCGAGATTCTGCGTCGACAATCAATGGCCGATAGCATCGCAAAAAGTGTCACTTTTGATTACAATGCAGATACACTTTACAGTGAATTGACGCGGGAAATTGGTTATTTAAAAAGCAAAGAAATCTATACTTTACAAGTCAATTTGAGAGGCGGAAAATGGGAAGATAGTTCTTGGACGTTTACCGATTATGATTTGAGAGGCGAAAGATTAACCCTAGAATCTGTTGAGAAAAGTCCAATCGACTGTCCGCAACCACCACCCAATTCATTCAACGAATATTCCTTGTATCCCATGGGTTTACCGATGACGATTTGGCATGAAGGGGAAACCAAAAAAGAACGCAGAAAATCAAAAAAAATAGCAGAAAAGCCTACTGAAATTGTAGATTCTGTTTGTACCGCATCGTATGTTCGAAAAACCATTTTTAGCGACAATTTGGAAATTTCAAACGGTATCGGTATTTATGATGAAGATACCACCTTGGTAATGGATTCTACTTTCTATTATCCCAACAAATTGAAGCAACGAACGGTCTCGTATGTCAAAGGGAAATTTGAACGTGAAAACCGATTTCGTTACCAATACGATACCTTTGGAACACTTGCCGCCACAGAACATGTCGACAGTACAAACAATGCATTTGTTCAACGTCTTTCTCGTTTCAATTACCATGGAAAAGACACTGTTTTGATATTCATGAGTACCCTCGTGAACGGAGATTCAAGTAAATTTGGTGAAGCGAAATGGATTTACAATGATGCGCACAAACAAGTTGGATTTGAAAATAAAATCAACGGTAAAATAACTCAATTTCTTGTGCTTTCGTACGACAGTTTAGGAAATATCCTTACAAGTAAAACCTACCAAGCAGATTCGACCTTACAAAGTGAAAATTTGTACGTACGAAAAATAAAAAGGAATCGTTCAGAAGTTTGGTTGTATCAAAGCAGCTATCAAAATTATTACGGATTGACCATAACCAAAAATCGCAAAGGGAAAAAATACAGTTATGGTTACAATGCAATTTTGCAAGGAAAATTCGATGATTTCAAATACAAGAAACCGAAGAAAATCCACAAAAGTCAATTCTTGGTTTATGACGAATTTGGTCGTATTTTGGTCAATAAAAATTTTGATGGAGAGAAAGATCAGTTGATTTCGGAGACGCGGTTTTGGTATTCGAAATGAAATTTTCATTATTAATTATTCCAATTTATTTAATAATATAATTTACGAATGATGTGTGAAAAACCATTCAAATGGTTTATAAATTTGGTTTTTTCGCCCCTTAGGCGTGGGTTTAAACCCACACCTAAGGGGCGAATTTCGTTATAATTAATGATCGTTTCAACGATTTAATCATCAACCATTTTCACATCATCAAACCCATGCAATTCCATGAATTTGACATATTCCGATTCGAATGTGCGTTTTTGGTGATGTTGTTTTTGATTTCGGATGTAATAATACACATTATCAACGGCGGAATGTGATACACCAAAACCACGTTGTCAAATGCGATTTACATGCACCCTAGGGTCGGGATTAATCCCGACCCTAGGGAACGACAACCCGCCAACACAATCGTTTCAACGATTTAATCATCAACCATTTTCACATCGTCAAACCCATGCAATTCCATGAATTTGACATATTCCGATTCGAATGTGCGTTTTCGATGATGTTGTTTTTGATTTCGGATGTAATAAT
>JBIKJE010000058.1:0-19216 GCA_044361165.1 Crocinitomicaceae bacterium
ATTGACTGCAGCAGTTGTGAAAGCAGAATTGCTTCCAGCTTTGACAAATCCTTTGGCGACTTTGACTGTTTTTGCTCCAACGAATACCGCTTTCGACAACATTGCAACTGGTTTGGGTGTAACAGTAGCAGATTTGCTAAACCTTCCAAACTTGGCTGATATCTTGACTTACCATGTTTTGGGAACTGAAGTAGCTTCATCAGCAATTACAAATGGTGCAATCGTTCAACCATTGAGTACTACAAACACTTTGAAATTAACTTTGAAAGCAAACGGAGACGTTTTTGTAAATCAAGCGCAAGTAACAACAGCGAATATTAATGCTGAAAATGGAATTGTACATGTATTGAACGCAGTAGTTCTTCCTTCTGAAACAGTGGTTGACGTAGCGATAGACAATGGATTCACTTCATTGACTGCAGCAGTTGTGAAAGCTGAATTGCTTCCAGCTTTGACAAATCCTTTGGCGACTTTGACTGTTTTTGCTCCAACGAATACTGCTTTTGACAACTTGGCAACTGCATTGGGAACAGATTTGGCAGGAGTATTGGCTAGTCCAAATTTGACTGAAATCTTAACTTACCATGTTTTGGCTACAGAAGTTACCTCAAATCAGTTAGTAAACAATTCAAATGTGCCAACATTGAACGGTCAAACTGTTTTGGTAACAACTACGCCAACAGTTAAAATTAACGAATCAAATGTGTCACTAGCAGATGTTCAAGCTCAGAATGGTGTAGTGCATGTGATTGATGCTGTTTTGCTTCCAGGGTTTGCTGATATCAATGAAGTAACCATTGCAGATTTGAATTTCTATCCAAATCCAGCAACAGAAAACATTTCAATTGATAATTTCACAGCAGGAAACTACCAAATTTTAAATAGTTTGGGTCAAATGGTTAAATCTGGAAAAATCGAAAACAATTTAATTTCAGTATTGGATCTTGAATCAGGAAGTTACATCGTAAGATTCACAAATGAGGAAGGAAATTTCCAAGGAAAGTTAATCAAGCAATAAGTATAAAACTGCTTAGTTTACAGAGGCTATCTTCATTGGTAGCCTCTTTTTTTGTCTATGATTTTTGAAAATTAAACTTTATGAAAAGTAATCTTCATGAAATAGTCTATTTTTGTTTAATTAAAGTCAACAATAGCTAAAAAATGAAAAAAACAACCATCATCATCACAGCCCTTTTTGCCGCATTTTTTTTGGGCTCTTTTGTCAGTGGAAATGAAAACGCAAGCAAAGACAAAACGGAAAAAAAACAAAGAAACTTGAAATTGGGTGCTTTCTCAATGAGTTTAAATGTGAAAGATGTCAAAATTTCGAAAGAATTCTATGAGAAATTAGGTTTCACGGTCTTTGGTGGTAGTTTAGAACAAAAATATTTAATCATGAAAAATGGAAATACCTTGATTGGTATTTTCCAAGGAATGTTTGAAGGAAACTTGCTCACTTTCAATCCAGGTTGGGATGAAAACGCCAAGAATGTGAAAGATTGGGACGATGTTCGCGTCATCCAAAAAGAACTAAAAGCCAAAGAAATTGCGATTGCCCCAGAAGCGGATGAAAAGACAGAAGGACCAGCATTCATCATGCTCTCTGATCCAGATGGAAATGTGATTTTGATTGATCAACACAGGTAACATCTAATTGCAGACAACATGAATCCATTTGATAAAATCAGTCAATTAAATGCTACCAAAAGGCAAATTGTTTCCATTTCAATTTCTGTGGTTATTGGAGGTTTGTTGACAATTTTAGGGATTTATGGAGTTGGCGAATACGGCATTGCGATCTTCGTTGTAACACCTTTTTTCTTGGGATTTGCTCCTGTCATTTTGTTTGGATACAAGAATAAAATCCGTGCGAGTGATTCAAGAAAAATTGGGCTTTTTTCGCTGACTTTTTTCATGTTGGGACTTGTTTTTTTCGCCATCGAAGGATTCATTTGCATCATTATGGCAATGCCAATCGGTCTTGTTTTTGCTTGGATTGGTAGTTATATTGGCTACCTAGTTATTCGAAAAAGTCACAAAAAAGGTCCAGTAGGAATGTTTGTTTTAATCCTTTTTATTCCATCGTACTCACTTTTTGAAAAACAGATTGATCCTGAAATTTACAGTGTAGTAACCTCGATTGAAATTGCTGCTTCACCTGAAAAAGTTTGGGAAAATGTCGTTGAATTTCCTCAATTAGAAAAGCCGAAAGAATTTATTTTTCAGACTGGAATTTCATATCCGATTAATGCAAAGATTAAAGGAAAAGGAGTTGGAGCAATTCGATATTGTAATTTTACTACAGGAAGTTTCGTTGAACCAATCACCAAATGGGACGAACCAAATTTACTCGCATTTGATGTGCTAGAACAACCTGCACCGATGAAAGAAATCAGTTTTTGGGACATCGACGCACCGCATCTTCATGACTATTTCGTTTCTAAAAAAGGCCAATTTAAATTGGTACGATTGAAGAATGGAAATACAAAATTGATTGGAACTACTTGGTATTACAACAACATCAAACCTAATTTATATTGGAATATTTGGAGCGATTATATTGTTCATCAAATACACAACAGAGTTTTGAAACACATCAAGAAAAACGCCGAAAAATAAAATTCATTTTAATTCATTCAAATCAAAAACTCATGAATCCACAAGTTGACGAATTCTTCCATAATGCCAAAAAATGGAACGCTGAAATGCAGTATTTGCGCAAAATTGTGCTCGAATGTCAGCTTGTTGAAGCTTTGAAATGGAAAGTTCCTTGTTATGTTTTTCAAAATGGAAATGTAGTTTTAATTCACGGTTTCAAAGAATATTGTGCGCTCAATTTTTTCAAAGGTGCATTGTTAAGCGACACGAATCAAATTTTACATCAGCAAACAGAAAATTCGACATCTGCCAGACAAATTCGTTTTGCCAATTTACAAGAAATCATTGTGCAGGAAAGCGTGATCAAAGCGTATGTTTTTGAAGCGATTGAGGTAGAACGAGCTGGTTTGAATGTCACTTACAAAAAAGCAGAGGAATTTGATGTCCCGGTAGAATTGACCAACAAACTAAACGAAAATCCTGCCTTAAAATCTGCTTTCGAAGCACTGACTCCTGGACGAAAAAAAGGCTATTATTTGCATTTTGATGGTGCGAAACAATCCAAAACCAAGGAAACAAGAATTGAAAATTGCATTCCTAGAATCATGAAAGGAAAAGGCTTAAACGATTGTATTTGCGGACTTTCGAAACGCATGCCGAATTGCGATGGTTCGCATAAGTTTTCGAAGGAAGCGAATTGATTGATTTTTAAATTATTTCACTAAATTTGAAAAATAAGTTCTAATCTATTTTTTAAATTATGAAATTCATTCTTTCAACAATTACCATTTTCTTTTTCGCTTTTTCTTTTGCTCAAACTGCCCAAGAGCATTATAAAAATGGCGTTCAAAAACACAACAAGGAAGATTACAAAGGCGCTATCAAGGATTACAACAACGCCATCAAAGAAGACAAAAGTTTTATGAAAGCTTATTTCAACCGCGGTACTTGTTACCTCGCGCTGAACAATTTCAAAGATTCTTATGCTGATTTCACCAAAGCAATTGAATTGAATCCGAAAGATGCTGAATCCTATTACCGCAGAGCAACGATTTTTGTGGTTCAAGACAAATATTTAGAAGCTTTGCCAGATTTGGACAAAACAATTGAACTTGATCCAGCTGCACCCGACGCTTTGACCCTTCGCGGACAAATTAGAATGCAATCTGGAAACGAAAAAGGAGGTTGTGAAGATTTTAATTTGGCAAAAAAGAATGGCGACAAACAAGCAGATGAATACATCAAAAAGTTTTGCGGTAACAAGAAACAAAAAAATGAATCCCTCATGCTCGATTGGCCAGATGCTGAAAATTGGAAAGTAGGAAGTCAGCAAGAAAATGATAAAATGACCTTGGTGGAATTGATTCACGCCAACGAAACATTGGAAAATTGGACAGAAATTGGAACGATGACTTCTATCAAAGGTGCCAAAAATGTAGGATTAGACAAGGCGATGAACCTGATGTTTGATCAATCAAAAATTAATTCACCGAAAGCCAAATTGACCTTTATCGAAAAAGATGAAAATGCTGCATTTCCATGGATTATTTTCACGATTGAATGTCCAAATTTCAAAAATGATAAAACACCTGAATCTCAACTTTGGTATATTGTTCAAGGAGAAACTGCTTTGTACACCAATTTCAGAGCAGTCAAAAAAGCGGAAATTTCAGCGGATTTGAAAACAAGATGGATTGCTTTTTTCAAAACAGCGAAGGTGGTGAATCAATAATTTTAAACCTGGACACCAATGACAAAAACCCTAACCTCTCTCCTATTCTTTTTGACTTTTGGCTTGACGACATTTACTCAAAACGATTCGCTCAATCAATTGACTCCAAAAACATTGACCCAAAAACCGATGAAGAAAGTTTCATTGTTGGTGAAAGTGAAATTTATTCCTGTTCCTTTGGGCAAAAGTATGTTTGCATTAACAGCTGCGGGGGCTGATTTTCGCTTCTTTAGAAATCACTCTGTTGGACTCACTTTTTTAAGAACCCAATATGACCAAAATGAAAAAAAGGTAACCGACAACAGTGGAAATTATTACGCCGATTTCATCACGAGTTCTAAAGTAAGAAAAGCGATTACAGTGAATTATCGCTTGTATTTCAATCCAATAAAATTCAATAAAGAAACGGCGTTTATTTTCTATGCAGGACTTTATTATCGCATTGGTCAAAACAACATTCATTACGATCCATTATTCACAAATCCAAGTTATTACTACCGAGGAAAAGATTATTCAAAAGGCGTATTTTTTGGAATGTTGAGTAAGTTTACCAAGCACATTGGATACGATTTCAATATGGGAGTGCACGAACGAAAATCGACCTTGAAATCGTTCGATTCTGACGGATACAACTACAACTCTAGCACCAAAATGGGCATCAGACTTGACTTCGGACTGACAATCATTTTATAAAACCCTAATTGTAAACATTTTATTGTATATTTGAACTAGCTAAACAAGTAATTTCGTTCAATCCTTATCATTTGTTGATTTGCAAAAATTTTTATGTAGTGTTATCGAAACGTTTTGTGTTAATACTGTTTCTCTAGAAGAAAATCAATTGGAAAATGGTTTCGAAATCTTCCCAAACACTTTCACCAGCGAAGCAAAAATCGTTTTCAATATTCCGCAGACAAACACCAAAATTCAATTGCTCGATGTCTTGGGCAAAGAACTGCAATCGGTGTCATTTTCTGGAATGGAATATATCATTTACAGAGAATCGCTGAGCGCAAGTATGTATTTTGTGCAGATTACGGATGCGAGTGGAAAAGTGGCGACTAGGAAGATTGTGTTGGAATAAAAAACATTACATTTGATAGAATTAAATTCTGTCTCATGCAAAAAATACTGTGCTTATTGTTGTTTGTTCCGCTTATCGGATGGACACAAAAACCAAATGAAATCAATGTCAAATCGCAAATCAAGAAAGTAAAGTTGTTCTTGACTGCCGGAGAAATGACGCATACAACGGAAGTCAAATTGTTGAAAGGAAGAAATAAACTGATTTTTTCGGGCATTTCTGCTTTCGCTGATCCTCAAAGTATTCAATTTAGCGCCAACCAAACTTACAAATTGGTTTCGGTTTCCACTGAAATGGATTTCATGGCAGCGGAACAATTCAATCCGAAAATTTCGAAATTGAAAGATTCTTTGGATTTGTTGAAAGACAATTATCAGTTAAATTCCGATATTTTCAATTCTTATCAAGCTGAATTGGCAGTCTTGAACACTAACAGAGACTTGAAAGGCGACAACCAAAATCTAACTGTGGCTCAAATCAAGGAAGCTGCTGAATTTTTCAGAACAAGAACCTTGGAAATTAACCGCCAAATCACCAAATTAAACAAGGAAAAAAACACCTTGAACAATCAAATTGAATTGCTTCGTTTTCAACTGACTGAATTGAATTTCAATGAAAATCAACGAAGTAATCAAGTGATTGTTTTGATTGATTGTGAAGCGGCTATCAATGCAAACTGCACGCTGAGCTATTTGGTGAGCGATTGCGGTTGGGCAGCAACCTATGATTTATCGGCGACAGATTTGAACCAAAAAATCAATCTCAAATACAAAGCAAAAATTTACAACAACACTGGAAATGCTTGGGACAATGTTGATTTAGTGCTTTCAACTGCAGACCCAAAATTGTCGGCGTCACAACCGAATTTACAACCTTGGTACTTGGATTTTTACAATTTAAACATGCAAGGAAAATCGAAATCAAAAGAATATTATGCGCCGCAAGCGTACGAAGAATCTTACAGACAACAAGCTGAAAATAATCTCAATATCGCCAATCAACGCGTTTTTGACAATTACATTCTTGGCAAAGATGCTGAACAATCAAACAACGAGCAATTGGGTTGGAAAATGGACGGATTGACTCGCTTGAATGAACGAAAAGTTCAAAAACCAGTCTTTGCAATGAAACAAATTGAAATCTCAGAATTGACGACTGAATTCGTGATTGAACACAAGTTTTCTTGTCCAACCGACGGAAAACCTTACAGTGTGGATGTAAAAGAAATGAATTTGGACGCAACCTTTACACACGTTACCATCCCAAAATTGGACAACGGCGCATTTTTGATTGCGAATATCGTTGGCTGGCAAGATTTGGATTTGATTCCTGGTCCGACAAATGTGTATTTCGGTGGTGTTTATGTAGGAGTTTCACAAGTAGATACACGCAATGTGAGCGATACTCTTTCACTGTCTTTCGGACGTGACAACAAAGTTGTTGTAATGCGCAAATTGAAACAAGAATTGAGTTCTAAAAAAGTTGTAGGAAGCTCAAAAAGAGAAACGTACTTGTATGAAATCGCTGTGAGAAACAACAGAAATGTGCCAATCAAAATTGTGGTTTATGACCAAATTCCAATCAGCAAAAACGAAAGCGTTACTGTGGTTACAGAACAAACTTCCAATGCCAAAAAAGATGCAGAAACGGGCGAATTGAAATGGGAATTGACGATTCAACCCACTGAAACGAAATACGTTGAATTGGGCTACAGCGTGAAATATCCAAAAGATGCGATGGTAACATTACAAAGATGGAGAACGATTAGCGCGCCAAGTTTTTAGTTCCTTTTGCTTGATCAAAACGAACCCAAAAATCAAGGCTTTGTAATCAAGTTAAAGCGCAAATCTTTGTCCGCACATAATTTTTTGTTTAAGGCGCTTTATTTTAAAGGCTTCTGAAAATGTGATTTTGTCGGTGATCTACTTCGCTGTCGCTACGTAGCTTCCTCCAAAAGTCTACAATTTCATTGCGCCTTTAAAAACCTTTCTTCCAAGGCCACGAATCTAAAAAACAAATTAGTTTCAACGAAGGAAGTTGATTGATTTTAGATTGCTTGTCATAAAAAAAATTAAATTTTGCAAAATCTTAAAATGGAGTTAATTCAATTATCTCCATTTTTTTTGCGATTTATTGTGACTAAAATCATACAAAATTTTGTCAAAAATTGACTTTTAGAGACTGAAGAAATGTGTAATTTTGTTCTATGTTAAAAGACAAAATTTACAGTGTTTTTAAAGGTAAATGTCCTGCTTGTCACCAAGGAGATGTATTTGAAAGCGGTGCGATTTACAATCCAAAAAAATTCGATAAAATGTACGAAAAGTGCGCGCATTGCGGACACAAATATGAAATCGAAAATGGTTTTTGGTATGGCGCCATGTATGTCAGTTATGGATTGACAGTGGCGTTTTCTGTAGCAACTTTTGTCTTGACCTATTTGATTTATCCAGATGCCGATGCTTGGTTGTATTTCGGTTTGATTGTTTTTGTTCTACTCGCATTAGTTCCAATTACTTTCAGATACAGCCGCTTGATTTGGATGAATTTATTTACAAGTTTCAATCCCAACAAAATACATTAACATGAGCAAATTTCAAGAAATCATTCAGTCAGAGACACCTACATTAGTCGATTTTTTCGCCACTTGGTGCGGACCATGTCAAACAATGATGCCGGTTTTAGATCAACTCAAAGACAAAATGGGCGACAAAATCAGAATCATCAAAATTGATGTCGATAAAAATCAAGATGTTGCAGCCAAATTCAAAGTGAGAGGCGTTCCCACTTTTGTGCTTTTCCAAGCAGGTGAAATCCTTTGGAGACAAAGCGGCGGAATGGATGTAAATACTTTGCATAACAAAATTGTGTCCAGCGCGAAATAATAATCTTTGCTAAATATTGGAAAGTACCAGCGGTACCAAAAATTTCTAGCGACGGATTAAATCCGTCGCAATAATGAAGAAAATCAATTGTTTTTGGCGTGGTCTTTTTGTGAAAACCATGCCAAAATCTGGTCAAATTAAAAGATTATCACATTCAAATACATCAGTCTTGGGCATTTTTGAACAAAATCTTTAAAGAATTGTTACTTGTAAAGTAAAAAATAAAGAAACATGTCAAAAAAATACGCTTTAACATTCGGTATCATCTTGTTGCATTTGATTTCATTCAGTCAATCGAAAGGAATTATCTTGGGAAATTTAAAAGATAAAAACACCCAAGAAACGATTTATCCTGGAACAATTATCGTTGAAGGAACAGAATTTAAAACGCAAACAGACATCGATGGAAACTATAAATTGGAAATTCCTGTAGGGACTTACAATATCAAAGCAATTTATTCTGGATATGTTTCGCTGATAAAATACAACATTGTAGTTTCTTCCGGAAATGCCCAAGTGGTGAATTTTGATTTGGAAGTAGTAACAACTGAAATCGGAGAAGTAACCGTTTCCAACGATAAGTCAAAATCCGCAGTAGCAACAGATATGATCACGCCATTGTCTGTGCAACAATTGACAACCGAAGAAATCAAAAGTAATCCTGGAGGAAATTTTGACGTTTCTCGTGTAATTCAAACTTTACCGGGTGTTGGTTCAAGCGCTGGTGGAGCAGCCCGCAACGACATCATTATCCGCGGTGGAGCTCCGAACGAAAACGTATATTATTTGGATGGAATTGAAATCCCCGTTTTGAATCACTTTCAAACGCAAGGAAGTTCTGGCGGCGCCCAAGGAATTTTGAATGTTTCGTTTATCGAAGATGTGAAATTGAGTTCCTCTGCATTCGATGCAAGATATGATAATGCGTTGGCTTCTACCTTCATTATAAATCAACGAGATGGAAATCCAGAGAGACTATCGGGAAATGTTCGTGCAAGTTTGACGGAGGCAGTATTGACTTTCGAAGGACCAATTAGCAAAAAAACTACTTTTTTAGCTTCTGCTAGGAAATCGTATTTGGATCTTTTGTTTTCCTTAATTGATCTGCCAATTCGCCCCAATTTTTATGACTTTCAGTACAAAGTGACTCATAAAATCAATGATAAAACAACTTTGACTGCTATTGGTTTGGGTGCAATTGATCGTTTTTCTTTTGCTACAACCAAAAGTTCAACACCTGAGAATGTTTTCATTACACGCTCTCTGCCTTATATCAATCAATGGAATTATACTACTGGTTTCAATCTGAAACGAAAAGTAAAGAAAGGATACATGAATTTCTCTTTGTCAAGAAACATGTTTAACAACACCTTAGATAAATTTGTTACCGGTGAACAAATTGAAGCTGACAGAACTTTCAAATTGGTTTCCCAAGAAATTGAAAATAAGTTTCGTTTCGACATTAATAAATTTATCAATGGTTGGAAAATCACTGGTGGATTGTCAGCACAATATGTAAAATACAACACTGATTTGTACAACAAAGTAACAAATGATTTGGTTGATTCAGCTGGAAATGTCATTGTGCCTGCACAAATAATCGAAATTCGAAGTGCAACTGAATTTTTCAAATACGGCCTTTTTGGACAAGTGGCAAAAAATGTTTTCAATGAAAAACTGTTGCTATCTTTGGGATTGAGAACGGATATGAATTCATTTACAAATGAAGGAAACAATCCTTTGAGAACACTTTCTCCTAGATTTTCTATAGCATATCACTTGACCTCCAAGTTTGATTTAACAGGTTCGATTGGAACATATTATAAAATTCCAACTTACACTTCTTTGGGATATCGTGATCAAATGGGAAATTTGGTAAATCAAGACATGAAGTATATTCAATCAACGCATTATGTATTAGGAACACAGTTTTTACCAAACAAAGCATTGAGAATTACAGTAGAAGGTTTTTACAAACAGTATGCTAATTATCCAGTTTCAGCAGCAACGGGAGTTTCTTTGGCAAATCAAGGTTCTGAATTTGGTTCTATAGGAAGTGAAAAAGTGACAAGTACAGGAAAAGGAGAAACTTATGGTTTTGAGATTTTTGTTCAACAAAAATTGATTAAAAAGTTATTTTACGTTGTCAGTTACACTTTTGTAAGAAGTAAATTTTCTGGCGCCAATGGCAATTTAATTCCATCCTCTTGGGACAGTCGTCACTTGCTTTCAGCAACCTTGGGCTACAAATTTAAAAAAGGGTATGAATTGGGATTGAAATACAGATTTGCTGGTGGAACTCCTTATACACCATTTGATTTGGAAGTTTCTCAGCAAAATTATTTATTGACAGGAACTGGAACCTTGAATACGAATTTATTAAATACAAATCGCTTACAAGCGTTCAATCAACTAGATGTGCGTGTCGATAAAAAAATCAACTTTAAACGAACTGCAATAGATCTTTACATTGACATTCAAAATATTTTAGCACTAGAATCTCAAGGTGCACCGCAATATACTTTCAAAAGAAATGCAGATAATACAGATTTTGAAACTACAGATGGAAATCCAATCAAGGCAGATGGATCAAATGGAGTACCTGTAATTTTAAATGATTTATCTAAAACTGTGGTGCCGACCATCGGAATTATTTTTGAGTTTTAACTTGAAGTTTAATTTCTTTCAAAGGAAATCAAGTTTCATTCGTTGAGATAATTAAAATAGTCATCTGTTGAAATTAAATGTAATTTTCAAAACCATATTTTGTATATTTGTTAGTCTTTGAAATCAAATAAATGTTCATTTGAATTTTCAAATCTAACTACTCATATGGAAAAAAAATTACGTTTAAGAAATTCATTCATTGGAATCATTGATAAAATTGCTTTTAAAACAGCAACCTTGTTGGTTCTATTGATAGTTTTTTCATGCCAAATTAGTGCGCAAACTTTTCCAAATCCAGCAAGTTTATCAACTGGCCAGGGAGCACCAAATACCATCGATCCACTTTGGTTGGCTTCTCCTTGGTACACAACAAATCCACCAAATCCTATGGGTTTGACGTATATTTCAACGCTGATTAACAACAATTGTGCGCCGGGATCTTGGGTAGATCCAACAACACTTCCTGCCCCAGTAAACAATGGAAATTGGATTACCGGTTCAGATGGAAACTGCGCCACAAATACCACCAGCGGTTATAGATATTTTAGATTAACCCTCAATCTTCCAGCTGATTGTAATGGTTTTAGCGTTACTGTTGCAGGAAATTATGTCTTGGATTTAGTAGGTTATTCTGACAATACCATCAGTGATGTTTTTGTAAATGGAAACAGCACTGGAATCACTGGAGGAAGTTTTGCTGCAGGTGGACAATTAAATATCAATTTGCAAGGTCCGTGGGTAGTTGGAACAAATTATGTAGATGTATTGGTTTACAATTCCCCTTCATTAAACCCTGGAGATCAGAATCCTTACGGTTTACTTTTGGTGGCGGATGCAACAACAAGTGACAACATGGATACAGACAATGATGGCGTTTCCAATTTGAATGACTTGTGTCCATGTGAAGCGGGAACGAATCCTTATGGTTGTACCGATCCAAGTTTGTATAACTGTGACATCGATGCCATTAGACAAGCGATGACTGACGCAGGTTGCATTGAAATGCCAGGTTGTTCTAGTGATTGCAGCATTTATTTCTTGAATCCACAGCAAATGACTGGTTCTCAAGCACAAGCTTTCGCGCAAAATTTAGGTGCGAATTTGGTTTCAATTCAATCCCAAGAAGAAAACGATTGTATCATGAGTTCCTTGACAAACCTGAGTCAAACAGGAGTAATTTGGATTGGTTTTTCAGATGAAATCAACGAAGGATCTTTTGTTTGGTATGATCAATCCCCCATCGTTTATACGAATTGGGCGCCAGGCGAACCGAATCAATCTGGAAATGAAGATTGTGTACAAATTTATCCAACGGGAGCAAATCCTGGAACTTGGAACGATTTATCATGTGGAAGTTCAAACTCTAAATCGATCATTGAAGTCAATCTTTGTCCTATAATCAATGCGGGAAATGATGTCTCAGTTTGTCTTGGAGGCACTGCAAATTTGAACGCAAGCAATACTTTATTTGGATCTTCTCCATACACTTATGCTTGGTCAAATGGTCCAGTTGTGCAAAGCAACCCAGTTTCGCCAACAGATACAACTTTGTATTCGATTGTTACTACTGATAGATACAATTGCACTGCATCTGACACTGTAATTGTGAATGTCATGGATTTACCGACTGTAAACGCTGGCGCAGACGTAGTTGTTTGTCCAGAAGAAACGGTAACCTTAAGTGGTTCAGGCGATTTGACCAATACTTATGCATGGGACAATGGAATTACCGATGCAACGCCATTTACTCCATTTTCTCAATCAACTAATTACGTTGTAACTGGAACAAATGCAAACAATTGTCAAAACACTGATACTGTAAATGTTTCTGTACAATTAGATGGTTGTCCAAATTTCCCAAACAATTTCACGTGTGATATTGAAGCAATTCGTGCAGCATTCACTGCGGCAGGCTGTGTCGAAATGGTTGGATGTGTGAGTGAATGTAGTATCTATTTCTTAAATCAACAAACACTTTCAGGCTCTGCAGCACAAGCTTTTGCGCAAAATTTAGGTGCCAATTTGGTTTCTATTCAATCACAAGCTGAAAATGATTGCATCGTTTCTTCACTTGTTAATTTAGGTTTAAATACCGTTTCTGATGTGATTTGGATTGGTCACAATGACGAAGCGGCAGAAGGAACATTTGTTTGGTACGATCAATCTCCTGTTACGTACACCAATTGGGCGGGCGGTGAACCAAACAATAGCGGTGGTGATGAAGATTGTGTTCAGATTTATCCAGACGGTTTTTGGAACGACTTGCCTTGCGGAATCGGAAATGCGCGTTCTGTAATTGAAGTAAATCTTTGTCCAGTAATGAATGCTGGTGCGGATCAGATTATTTGTCGAGGAGAAACTGCCAACTTAAATGCAGGAAATACCATTTTGGGATCATCTCCTTATTCGTATGACTGGAGTACTGGAGCGCAAACCCAAAATACGACAGTAACACCAAATACAACAGCAAGTTACGATGTAACTTCTACAGATAGATATGGTTGTACAACTGGGGACACCTTAACAGTTACTGTCAATTCAGTACCATCTGCCATTTTCTCAACGAACAACGTCTGCTTGGGAACAAATGTAATTTTCGATAACCAATCTACCATCACGGGCGATGTAATCACCCAAAACAATTGGACTTTCGGCGATGGAAATACTTCAACTACACCAAGCCCTGCACATAATTATGCGACAAGTAATACATTTAGTGTAACATTAACTGTCACAACTGCAAATGGTTGCTCAGATTCACAAACACAAGATGTGACCGTTTATCCAATTCCTGAAGTGCCTATTTTAACAAGCAATAGTCCAATTTTGTGTCCTGGTGATGAAGTGATTTTACAAATGAACACTACGCCAAACGCAACTTATTTCTGGAATGGTCCAAATAACTTTACAAGTTCAGATCAAAATCTGCAATTCCCATCAAGTTTTGACAATGAAGGAAATTATACTGCCTACATAGAAGTGAATGGTTGCCCTTCTCCGACAGTAAGTACCTTGGTCTCTATCATTGGTTCATTGACAACTCCAACAGAAGATTTCCCGAATGTGATTACACCAAATGGCGATGGAATCAATGATTATTTAGACATGGATCAATTTTTCAATGTTTGTTTACCATATTCACTTTCCATCTGGAATCGTTGGGGAACAATCGTTTATGAACAAAAACAAGGTTCACTTCCTTTTGAAGGAAAAGACGCAAGCGGTGCTAAATTAACTGATGGCGTTTATTTCTACAAAATTACTTTTAGTGAACAAGAAAAACTTGGAACTATTTCAATATTGAGATAATATTAGACCATAAAAAAAGCGGAAATCAAACTTGAATTTCCGCTTTTTTATGCTTTGTAACTTTCTATTTTTTCTCTGGAAACAAACTCAATAATCCTGCTTCCGAAGCGTCGCAAACACCACGTTCAGTGATTAGTTTAGTCACATATTTTGCTGGAGTTACATCAAATCCATAATTGCTCGCTTTTGTTGTTTCAGGGCAAATTAACACTGAATCAATACTTCCTTTGCTGTTCTTTCCAATCATGTATCTCACTTCGTCTTGGTTGCGTTCTTCGATTGGAATTTCTTTCAAACCATCGTTGATTGTCATGTCCAAGGTTGTGGAAGGCAAAGCCACATAAAAAGGAATATTGTTGTCTTTCGCAGCCAATGCTTTCAAATACGTTCCGATTTTATTGGCGACGTCTCCTTGGCGAGTTGTTCTGTCAGTTCCCACAATCACCATGTCTACCATTCCATGTTGCATCAAATGTCCGCCCGCATTGTCGACAATTAAAGTGTGATCTACTTCATGACGGGTCAATTCGTAACAAGTCAAATTTGAACCTTGATTTCTTGGACGTGTTTCGTCCACCCAAACATGCACTTTGATTCCTTTTTGAACCGCCTGGTAAATCGGTGAAGTAATTGTCCCCCACTCTACACAACCCAACATTCCAGCGTTGCAATGTGTCAAAATATTGACAACCTCCCCATTTTTTCGTGCTGAGATTTCTTCAATTATTGGCAAACCATGCACACCAATCATGCGACAAGTTTCAACATCTTCCTCCACAATTGCTGCTGCCGCTTCCCAACTTGTTTTCAAGAAATCTTCTGCATTGTCCATCGCTTCACGCATTTTATCCAATGCCCAAAAAAGATTCACCGCAGTTGGACGTGAAGCGCGCAATTCAGAAAAAGCTTGGTCAAGAAAAGAACCATCTAATTCGTTTTCGATCATTTCACGAACTGCCAAATAAATTCCATAAGCAGCAGTTGCACCAATCAAAGGCGCACCACGAACAATCATTTCTTTGATTGCATCCACCGCGTCGTCATATGTTTCCAATTTCACAACCACAAATTCATGCGGTAATTTACGTTGGTCGATTACCTCAACATATTTATCTTCTGTTGGCCAAATGGTTCTGAATTTGCTCATAATGATTGTTTATTGCTTTGAAATAAAGTACAAAAGTAGTTTTTTCATTTTGATTGAAGTAAAAAAGACCCGCTACGCTTTAAGATTTGCTGCGCAGCTGCCTCCGGCGGTTTAAGATTTTAGGATACGTTGCTACGCAACCTTAAGACTTTAACTTAGGCTTTAAACTTTTAACCTGAGTTCGATTTTTAAAACAAAGTCAAAATTAATTTAGCGACTTGGTTGCTAGGCAGATTTTATAAGGGATAGCAGGCTATCACGTTAAAATCTAACGAAGGAAACAAGTGGTTAAATTAAGTAAGAAATACGCAAGTTCACCTAAAAACAGCAATCTACCTCCCTTTTTTCGTACCGAAATATCTCGATATTCCGATTTAAAAAATGTCGTATCTCACTATTTATAGGTGTTTTGACAAAGTTTGAATAATCGAACTCAGGTTTTTAAATTAATCTTTACGAACATCTAATGCATTTACATCTTGAAATCCCAATAGGTTAACGTCCTTACATACAAAAGTCAAAAAACTAATTTTCAAACGTTTACAATTGTATAATGTACGAATTCAAGAATCCATACAACCAGAAAGTACTCATTCATGAATTCATACAAGCAATCAAAAAAAAATCATTGAGCCATTGATACATTTACACAGCTAAAACAAAAAACTATGTGTTCAAAATCAAAAATGATTTTCGCGATAATTGGAATTTTTTATTCCTTTAATTCGCTGAAAGCACAAACAGAAAATACGGGTATAATGCCCACGGCAACTGTACATTTAAAAAGTAGTATGCCAAACACATTTATAGAAGCCATCTCTATTCTTGCAAATGGTGATCCTATATTGACTGAAAGGTCCATTAAAGAAATCATTAGCCTCAAACAAACAGGAAACCTACAACTGATTTCAGAAGAAGCCTACGATTTATTACCAGAAAACCGAAGAAAGTATTTTACGAATAATCGTCAAATGCAAGAAATTATTGAAAAACAAAAGCAATGATAGTCAATCAATCTTTTCTTAAAAAATTCATCATCCTCTGGTTAATTTGTAATTATCAATGGGGCCTTTCTCAATTGAATTACACAACCAGCTTCAATGGGTGCAATAGCGCAACTTGCAATGGATGGACAATATCAGGAGGAATTTCTCCAAGCATTACCTCATCATCAGGCACCGGATACACACCATGTAGCTCTGCATCTGCAAAAAGTAATATTTACAACGCAACACCAACTACATTGACATCGAGCAATATTGGAACCTCGAACGGCACAGCGGTAACTTTTAGCTTTAGTGGCAAAGCAATCAATTACTCCACGGGGGTAGCTGCTGCTGCAGGCGCTTGTTCGTTTCAAGGTTTTTGGTCAACCGATGGAATTAGCTGGACAGCATTAAATTCCTTATCAAGTTTGGCAAGTACCAATTGTAATACGTATACATTTAACACATTTACGCCTCCTTGTAATTCTCCAGTTTATTTGCGAATCGTCGCGAGTCGAACAATTGGTGATTTTTGGGCGGTTATGGACAATATTCAAGCAACACAAATCGCAGTTGGCCCAACTGGAACGATTACAAAAACCTGTATCGGAGATTATTCTACCTATAATGCAACCGTTCAAGTTTCAAATTTAAATGGTAGTTCAGGCGTAAACATTTCCATTGGGGCTACCACTTACTTTTCCAATGTTGGATTAGGAACTTACACAATACCAGGACTTACAGGAATTAATACAATCAATGTATCAGATATTTCAGATGCCTGCAAAGGATTTTCACTCACATTGTCGCCATGTTCAATTTGTTCCGATGCGCCAGCTTTACCTTCAAATGAATGCGTTTCCGCACCTCTAATTGACCTTTCACAAGCATTCGTTGGCAGTACAAACTGCACTTACACCGCAAGTGCAGGAAGTCCATCAGCTTGTGGTATGAGTATTGAAAATGACTCATGGATGTCTTTTATCGCTGGAGCGACAAGTGTAGAAATTGATTTCACTATTGGCGATTGCTCAAGTAACAATGGCATTCAATTATCTGTTTTCAGCGGCTCATGCGGATCTTTGACACTTATTCCCGGCTCTTGTGTAAATCCTACTGGAGAAAATACAACTGGAAGCTGGAATTTTTCAGGATTAACGATTGGTTCAATGTATTATATCCGGATCGATGGCTATGCAGGTGATTTATGCAATTATTTCTTTGAACCTGTTTCGGGTGTCGTTACAACTCCTGAAAATGATGCTTGTTCAGATGCAATCACACTTACTTGTGGAAGTAGCCACCTTGCAAGCAACATTTTGGCAACGGCAATCGGCGCACCGCCTTCATGTTCAGGGGGCGGATCAAACCCCACAGGAAACGGAGTTTGGTATAAATTCGTTGGAAACGGCCAAGAAATGGTTGTGAGCACAAATAATGCTGGAACAAATTTCAATACTAGAATGAACTTGTATACTGCAACAATTGCACCCTATTGTAGCAATCTAGTTTGCCTCGGTGGTGCAGACGGCGTTGGAAATGGCGCTGAATACACATTTGTTTCAACCAGTGGTACAAACTATTACGTGTATGTAAGTGGAATTGGCGCGTCGCAAGGTCAGTTTGAAATAGATTTAAATTGTACACCGCTACCGCCTTGTAATGCAAATGCAGGAACATGGAATTAATCAAATCAAGAATGCTAAAATCCATTAGCATATTCATCATAACGCTTTTAATGGCTCAATTTTCGTTGGCACAGTGCGACTTTTATGATGATATCAATGTAGATGCAATCGGCTTTAACTCGAGTTCTGGATATACGCAAAAATATGTATTAGTATCAAGTTCATCAGGTTTACCGGGAAATATTATTAGTATAAACAATACAGGAATATTTACTTCTGTACCTGAAGGGTCCTATTTTATCTACGCGGTCAATTATTCTGGAATAACCCCCGGGAGTCTAACAACAGGAACGAGCTGGGATACCTTTGTGACAGCATCAGCATCAATGTGCATAAACATATCGACGTCTTATCTAAACCGTGAGATTTATGTTTGTAATCTAAATACATTATGTGCACCAAACTTAATTCAAGCTTCAACAAACGGATACAATAGCAGTTACACGCAATTTTATGCTTTATGCAATGGGAATTCAAATAACATTCTCGCATTCAATTCAATAGGTGTTTTTGATGAAACCGACTACAACAATCAAGCTGGAATTTATACAGTTTATGCACTCAACACAAACGATTTAAGTATCATAAATGCAGTGCAAGTTGGAGTAAATTTTACGAGCATTCAAAATTTAGAAAATACAGAATGTGTTGAAATCAGTACACCAAAAGCTTTCAATATCCAAGCATGCACTCCATTGCCTATTGGACTGATTGACTTCAAAGCATCAAAAATAGATCAAACAGTTAAACTCACTTGGACAAGCTCTTCTGAAATCAACAATGATTTTTATACGATTGAAAAAACAGCAGATTTTGAGAATTGGGAAGAAGTGTCTAAAGTTGAAGGTGCTGGAAACTCGTCGACCATTCTTCACTATCAGACAATTGATTTATTTCCATGGAACGGTACATCATATTACAGATTAAAACAGACCGATTACAACGGCGCTTTCAGTTATCATGGTATCGAAACTATTATCTTTGATGAAGGAAATAAATTATCTGTATTTCCAAATCCAACTTCAGGCAGTATTCAACTTAGGGCTTCAAAAACCATCAAACAAGTTCGAGTATTTTCAGTGATTAACCAATTGGTAATGACATTTGATGATACAAATCT
>JBIKJE010000006.1:0-73175 GCA_044361165.1 Crocinitomicaceae bacterium
TTCCCATTCCGAACAGAGAAGTTAAGCCTGATTGCGCTGATGGTACTGCTCTTTTGAGGGTGGGAGAGTAAGTCGACGCCACTTTTATAAATCCCATACATTAAATTGTATGGGATTTTTTTTTGACCATTATTTTGAATCATTAACTTTATTTTACCGAGAGTAAAAAGAATATTAAGTTTTGAAGTTATAATCGGAAGCTAGGTTATAAAATTGAGGGGCTGGTCCTCTAAATGAATGTGTTATTTTTAGTATATTTATAATCAGTTTAAATGAACTTCGACTATGAAAAAACTAACAAATATTTCTGCGAGTAAGATTTTTATTCTTTCTCTTTTTATCATGTTTAATTTATTAACAGCTAGATTTTATGCTCAAACAGTCGTTTGGAGTGAAGGATTTGAAGGTCTAACGACATCCTGCGGTAGCGCATCTGGTTCTAATTTGGTTACTACAACATGTACTCCTTCCAATTGGTTGACAAGTAAAAATTATCCATGGATAGCGTCATCGACAGCTTTTAGAACAGGAACTCGATGTATCAGAATGACTAATAATTGGACAGGATGGTTGATTACAGCCGGTGCAAATTTGAATGCAAATACTACTTATAACCTAACATTTTATTATAAAGGAGTTTGCTCAAGTTCTTGTTCTGCTGGCATGACTGTTAAAGTAGGAGTGACTACTGTTCAAACAACCGCACCAACTACAACTACCACTGTTGTAAACAATGGAACGCAAACTAGTTATACGCAATTTACTTATTCATATACACCGACCGTTTCTGGTACTTATTATTTTGGTTTGCAAATGTCATCTACTTTCGCGGGTTTTGATAATGGTTATATTGATGATATGCAATTATCATATAATTGTTCTGCACCAACAACACCTACTTTCACTTCAGGTTCAACTGATATTTGTGTTGGCAGTACTTCAACTTATACAGCTACATCCACTGGATCGATTGCGTATTCAATACTTTCTGGTGGTGCATCAATAAATTCGACGACAGGAGCTGTTAGTAATGTTACAAGCAATTATGTTGTTAGAGCAACAGCCAATACTGGTTGCGGAACTGCAACAACGGATAGATCTGTTACTGTAAACACTAACCCCATAGCTCCGATTATCAGCAATGGAGGAAGTTTGACATTCTGTGAAGGACAAAATGTTCAATTGACTTCAAATTATTCTACAGGAAATTTGTGGTCATCAAATCAAAATACTGAATCAATTGATGTAACTGCAAGCGGAAACTATTCAGTTGTCTATACAGATCCAAACGGATGCTCAGCAACTTCAAATGTAGTTACGGTGCAAGTAAATCCATTGCCAAATGCTCAGATTACTGCGCAAGGAGCAACATCATTTTGTGCTGGAGGAAGTGTGGTTTTAAATTCTTCTTCTTCAATAGGAAATCAATGGTCTAATAACCAAACAACAAATAGTATTACCGTGAATCAATCTGGTGCTATTTCGTTAATTGTAACTGATGCTAACGGATGTTCAGCGAGTTCAAATATTGTAACAGTTGAAGTTTATCCAGTAACGCTTTATCCAATTGTTTCGGTTTCAGGAAGCCTTTCTTTTTGTGAAGGCGATCAAGTTGGATTATACGCTTCTGCTAATGAAGGAATTGTTTGGTCTACATCAGAAACAACAAATAGTATTATCGTTTATACCGCGGGAACTTATTATTATACTTATACAGACATTTATGGTTGTTCAACAACTTCTCTTCCTGTTGAAGTTGAAGTAATTGCAAGTCCATCTATTCCAGTCATCAATGTTCAGGGAAGTACAACAATTTGTGAAGGATCAAGTGTAACTTTGAGTTCATCAGAAGTTTCAGGAAATACGTGGTCAACCAATGAAACATCAAATAGTATTGAAGTTTCTCAAGCTGGGAATTTTATTTTAACTGTTACAAATTCAAATGGATGTTCGTCCACTTCTGAAGCTGTTAGTATTTTTGTTGCCAATAATCCAACACCGACCATTTCAGCAGCAGGTAATACTACGTTTTGTCAAGGTGGAAATGTACAACTTTCTTCATCGGAATCGACTGGTAATATTTGGTCAAATAACAGTCAGTTGTCATCGATTGACGTCACTAATTCAGGAGATTATTCAGTTACAGTCACTGATATTAATGGTTGCGTAGGAACATCGAACATTGTCTCTGTAATCGTTAATCCTTTGCCAGCCATTCCAACAATTTCTGCAAATGGACCTTTAACTTTTTGTCAGGGAAATAATGTGGTTTTAACTGCTTCATCAAACGGAGGAAACAGTTGGTCTAATCAAGCAACTACAAATAGTATTACGATCAATGCAGCAGGAAGTTATACTGTAACAAATACAAATTCAAATGGTTGTTCAGCTACATCTTTGCCGACCGTTGTTTCGGTGAATTCTAATCCAACTGCATCAGCTAGTTTGACGAGTGAAAATGTAGTTACCGGATCACCTGCGGGGATGAACTATCAATGGATAAATTGTTCAACAAATCAACAAATTGCTGGGGCAAATTCGATTAATTACACTGCACCAGCTAATGGAAGCTACGCAGTAATTGTAACCAATAATTCAGGATGTAAAGACACTTCAAGTTGTGTGACTGTTAGTAAAGTTGGAATTGATGAGATTGACTATTTAAGTGATGTTTACTTATTCCCAAATCCAGCAGGAAATGAAGTAAATGTTCAATTTCAACCATCTTTAGGTATTTCTCAGTTTGATATAATGCTTTATGATACTCAAGGTAAATTGGTTAAAAATCAACGAATGATGAATGGTGACTTGATTAATTTATCAGAAATTCAGCCAGGAATGTATGTTTTAGAAATTCAAACTGTATATGGAAATTCAATTCTTAGATTAATTAAAGAATAGTATTTGTAAAATTGTTTTATTCATTAAATTAGCAATCCTTGGTGAGCGATAATGTGCGTTTGCCAAGGATTTTTATTTTAATATTAGAGTGAAATGGAGAGTATTAAGAAATTAATAAGTGAGGGTGAACATCAGAAGCAGGATTTCAAGTTTCGAATAGAAGATCAAAGAAAGATTGCTAGAACGCTTGTTGCATTCGCTAATACTGATGGAGGTAGACTTTTAATTGGGGTCAAAGACAATGGTAAAATTTCAGGAGTCAATCCAGAAGAAGAGTTTCATATGATTCAAGGTGCTGCTCAGATGTATTGCAAGCCACCGCTGGAATTTGAATCAAGGATTTGGCAGGAGGAGATGAAATTAGTCCTTGAAATAAAAATTGAACCAAGTGCGAATCATATTTTTCAGGCACAAGATGAAGAAGGAAATTGGAAATTTTATATAAGACGAAAAGATCAAACGCTCATCGCAAATAAGATCGTTCAAAAAATATGGAGACTTGAGCAAAATGCAATAATAAAACCGTCAATTTTTGGAGAAAAAGAATTGATAATCCTGAAACTAATCAAAGAAAATGAACCTTTAACTTTGAGTAAAATTTACAGAATTTCTGAACTTAATAAGTCGAATATTGATCAAATTGTTTCACTTCTGGTACATTGGCAGATGGTAAAAATGAATTTCGATGACGACGATGTGAAATATGAAATTGATGAAAAACAATCCTAACCATTTAGTTGCTTGAGGGAATAAATTTTTCGTATGAATCCAACACACGCACTTGGATCATAGCCAATATTCTCTTATTAATATCTTTCTGTTTATTTGAATAAAAATCCCATTCGTGTTTATCAAAAAATGAAATAATCATTCCAATTAAATGATTTCGTAGTGCTTGATTGCCCGAAAGCAAATCGTTAAGCATTTTGCGCTTTTTTGTCCCAGATAAACTTCCAAAATTTGGATTCATCTGAAAGCAATACATTAATGTCAAACGACACAATCCTGGACCTTGAAATTTTAATATTGGTCTGAGTGTTTGATTTTGAAACAACTCTGATTCAGTCATGGATTCAGTGATTTCAAATTTAATTGCAGGAAGTAATGATTTGATATTAATTTCAGACATTTAATGTTTATTATAATGGGAAAATATTGAGACTACTAAATTACTCTTTTATAATCTAATTCTACTTTTTAAATGTTTTTTGCAGTTAAAAAAGGTTAACATAGAACTTTTTCCAAAATTAATTGCTATATTTAGAATCATTCTAGAGATTTAGAATAAATAATAAACATAAAAAATACAATCAAGTATGGGACGTCCGCCAACAAAACCAGCAAGACTGCGTGATGGATTTTACATAGAAGTTAAAAATTCCGGTTCGGGAGGAATCCGTATTAGACGCGATACCAAAGAACAAATGCTCATTGCAGCGGAAGACTATGGAAAAAGCAAACAAGTAACAATTTTAGGTGAAATTAGAAACGACAAGTGGATTCACGATTGATACAAAGAGTTTAAAAACTTTGAAAAGCCAATGATTTAAAAAAGTCATTGGCTTTTTAGTTTTTGCTAAAAATAATAATTTTAAAATTTTTCGAATAACAATCACCAAATTTAATTCTTTCACAAATCTGCAAATGATATATTCTGATATTCCTGTAGGTTTTGCTTAAAGGTGATTCGAAATATCGCGATATTTCGAATCACTCAAGTAAATCCTTGTATTTGTTTGTGGCTAAGCAATAATCAAATATCGCAATATTTCGAATCACCCCATTGATCTGTTTTCTATCATTAAACTAAATTTCGCGATATTTCGAATCCTTCAATTAAAACCTTGTATCGATGCTGAAATAATCGTCAATAATCAAATATCGCAATATTTCGAATCACCCTATTGCTCTGTTTATATCATTAAACTAAATTTCGCGATATTTCGAATGCCCCAATTAATTCCTTGACCGCGAATCAGTGCCGAAGACAATCGCAGCTAAACAATTTTGAGAATCAATTAATTTAAGTCAAAAAAAAATCCCGATAACTTTCGCTATCGGGATTTTCTATTTGATTAAATATTTCTTAGTTCAATGCTCCAGTAAAAGTTGGATTCTCAAAATATTTCAAGAACTCCATATCTTTCGCTGCTTTTGCTTTGAAATTTTTATCTTTTGAAATCGCTTTTTTCAAGTTTGTAACTGTCAAGTCTAATTTGTCTTGACGAGCTGCTGCAATCGCTTTCAAGTAAGAACCTTGTGCAGATTCTTTATCTGGTGATGCATCAATTGTTTTAACTGCACCTGCAACGTCTCCGTTCAACAATTGAGCCAATGCTTTGTTGAAGTTACCATCACCTAAGTTTGAAACAGCTGAAGCATAAACTCCATCTTGGATTGCAATAATTCCCATGTTGTATTTAGCTTCAGGAGAACCACCACCTTTAGCCAAAAGTTCTTTTGCTTTCAATCTGTCACCTTTAACACCAGCAACAGCACCTAAATTATTTTGAGAAATTGCATTTTCTTCTAAAGAATTAGCAGCCTCAAATTTCGCTTTTGCCTCATCCATTTTACCTTGCATAAATAATACTGCTCCAGCGTTATTGAATGATCTGTTGTCTGTTGGGAATAAACGACTTGCTTCATTGTAAAGTCTTAATTTTTCGTTTAAGTCATTTGTCAATGTTGCAGTAAAAAGAATTTCTTCCAAATCCAATGAATCAATCATTTTTTGAGACATGTTAGTCAATTCTTCGTCAGAATAACCAGTTAAATCATAGATTACTCTAATTTCAGAACGACGTAATTTTGGTAAAATGTTTTGCTCTAAGAAAGTAAACGTTTTAGCCATGTTACGAATTTCTTGTTCTCTTTGAACTGGATCTTTGTACATTTCCAACACTCTAACAACCAGGTCTTTTTCGTCTTGTTTCATGTTAGATTTCGCCAATTCAGCTTTGAATCCTTCCCAGTCTTCACCTCTTCCAGCTGTTGAATAGATTTCTTCTTGCCCTTTTGCATTTTTTGCTTTCTTAGCAATTCCCTTTGCAGCTTCTTTCGCAGTATTTGAACGATCAGAAGACAAAGACTCATTTGTTCCTTGCTCACCTTCTGGAGAAGCAAATCCTGTTACGCTAACATTTTTGATCGCAATTTTAGGATTTGATTGTGCAGCAACCAACCAAGCTTCCAAAGCTTTGATATCAGCGTCTTTCAATTCGTTTGGTTTAACGATTGATTTGCTTTTATCGTAATTGATTTGTGCTGTATATGATTGCTCAGTAGTTCTTTGAAAAGCATCTTCTGCCATCATTACTTTGAAATCTTTGTTAACCAATAGAGGTGTAACAACTGTTCCTTTTGCAATTTCGATTGGATCTATTTGATCTTTTTCTTTTCCTCCTTTTGAAATTTTACCAGTTACCATCAACGTGGTATTTTCGAATGAAGATTGGTATGCGATAACATCGGAATAAACCATTTTACCACCAGATTTGTATGCAATGGTATTTCCATTTCCTACTGCTTTTTCTCCCAATACTGTAACTGGTTTCAAAGCAACTCCACCTAACATAGGAATGATTTCAGCCGAAGCTTTTTTCTTAATTCCTTTTTCTGGGAAAGTAACGTCAACTTTAACGCGTACGCTGTCTCCGTGCATTTCTAATGGAGTTGGAGTAACTGTGTACTTCAAATCTTTCATCAGGTCACAACTGGTCAATAATGATCCAGCAACAGCGAAAACCGCTAAACCTTTGATACTCTGATTTCTCATAACTAAAATTTATATTCGTATTTTATTTTACAATACAATATTAAGCATTTATTTATTTACTTAGTTTTTTGAATGAATTTTTAAGTTGATTTTGAATTTTATTAACAGTTATTGGAAATTAAATTTGGATGATTTTTCTATCAAAGAGCTATCCATCGTATCGTTCAATAATTGTTTCATTGATTTATTGTGTCTCACATCAATCCATTCTGCATCAATCTCAACCATTGGTTTTAGCACAAAAAGACGTTCTGAAATTCTTGGATGGGGAATTTCTAATTCTTCTCTGTCAGATATTAAGTCATTGTAATACAACAAATCCAAATCTAAAGTTCTATCTGAATAATTTTCAGAATTATTCCTTTTTCGTCCAGCCTTTGTTTCCAAATATTGCAAAATATTCAAAATTTCTTCAGGGGTATGATTAGTCTCGAATTTCAAAACAGCATTTAAAAATGAATTTTGAGATTCAAATCCCCACGGGGACGTTTCGTAAATGGAAGAACTTGCAATTAAATAGCCTACATTTTTTTTTAAATCTAAATACGCATCGCTCAAAATTTGAAAACTATCTCCTTCATTACTGCCTAAACCGATAAATATGATTGCCATGATTTCTGAATATTTTTTCAAAGATAGCTTGATAGTTTGAAATTATTTTTGTCGAATTCAAATAATATTTGATCTGGATTTTTTCTTACCCTAAATTTAATTTCTTGCGTCAAATATATTTAATAATTAATTTATTTTCAATGATTTAATTCTGTTGATAAATTTAGGAGCTCACATTTTTGATTTCCAATCAATAGTTAATTAACTTTGCATTTATGGAGAATCAAACAGGAAATTCAAAAAAGCCAATCAGTCGCATTAAAAGTGCCTCCAATATTATTGCAACTGAAATTGGTAAAGTTCCACCACAGGCTGTCGATTTAGAACAAGCAGTCTTGGGTGCCATGATGTTGGAAAAAAATGCAGTTAACGATACGATTGACATTTTGACTCCTGCTAGTTTTTATGATCCTAAACATTTTTACATTTATAAAGCCATTCGCGAACTTTTTGGAAATTCAAATCCAATCGATTTATTGACAGTTTCAAATAAATTGAGACAAGAAGGTGAACTCGAATTAGCTGGTGGTGCTGTTTACATTTCTCAATTGACAAATCGTGTCGCTTCTGCTGCTCACGCTGAGTTTCACGCCCGAATAATTTCTCAAAAATTTATTCAACGTGAGATCATTCGCATGTGTTCTGAGGTTTTGAGAGATGCTTACGATGAAACAACCGACGTTTTTGAATTGCTTGGAAAAGCAGAAACGGACTTATTTTCTATTGCTGAAAACAATATGAAAAAGAACGTGGATGTAATGCAAAACGTGGTGCGCGAAGCCATCATGGAAATCGAAAAAGCGTCTAAAAATACAGACGGTATTTCAGGTGTTCCAACTGGTTTTAGAGAATTAGATAAATTGACTTCAGGATGGCAACGTTCTGATATGATTGTAATTGCAGCGCGTCCTGCGATGGGAAAAACGGCTTTCATTCTTTCTATGGCTAGAAATACGGCGGTTGATTATGGAATGGGTGTAGCGATTTTCTCTTTGGAGATGTCTTCTGTTCAGTTGGTAAAACGTTTGATTTCAGGCGAATCAAGAATTCCTGCTGAAAAATTGAGAAAAGGAAATTTAGCTGAACACGAATTTCAACAATTGCATTCACGCATCTCAAAACTAGCAACGGCACCAATTTACATAGATGATACGCCTGGAATCAGTATTTTCGATTTACGTGCTAAATGCCGAAGATTGAAAATGCAATACGATATCCAAATGGTGGTAATCGATTATTTGCAATTAATGACTGCAGGTGGGACCAAAGGTCCAGGAAATCGTGAGCAAGAAATTTCATCAATCTCTCGTTCGATTAAAGAAATCGCGAAAGAATTAAATATTCCAGTTATCGCACTTTCTCAGCTGAGTCGTTCTGTTGAAACGCGTGGTGGTGACAAAAGACCAATTTTATCAGATTTACGTGAATCTGGTGCGATTGAGCAAGATGCTGATATCGTGTCATTCATTTACCGTCCTGAATATTATGATTTACATCAAAATGAAGACGGTGAATCTAACAAAGGAGTAGGAGAGATTATCATCGCTAAACACAGAAATGGTGCGACAGACAGCGTAAGACTTCGCTTTATCGGTGAATTTGCACGATTTGAAAACCTCGATTCTTTTGGCGCAGAATTTGAACCGGTAATTAGTTCAGCTATGAATGCCAATCAAAATTTTGACGAAGCAAGTTCGATTTCTAGCTATACGATTCCAAGTAAAATGAATGCGGCGGAAGACAATTTTAACTTCGATCAACTTGATGAAACACCATTTTAATGCAATTTTAGTGTATTTATAAACACAACTGTTTAACCATGAAATCTATTTTTTTAGTATTCATTTTCGCTTTGATTGCCAATCTCGGAAGAAGTTCTCAAATTCTTGTTCCAATGGACGAAACGCAAACCAATCACCTTAAATCTTATGGTGTCGCTTTTTGGATGCTTGAAAATGATTTGGTGATCGAATGGTTACTCAATTACCGTGGTGGTTCTTTTCTTTTCCCGCATTTGAAAGCAGTTGAAGAAGAATTGATTATTCGCGGCGTGAAATATGAAATCGTTTCAGACGGTCAAGCGAATTCTATCAAAAACCAAATTGCGAATCCTGAAGTGAATCAGGAAGTCGTGCAGCTTGAAAAAGCGCCAAAAATTGCGGTTTATACACCTGCGGGCACGATGCCTTGGGACGATGCGGTAACGATGGTGTTGGAATATGCCGAAATTCCTTACGACAAAATTTACGATTCAGCGGTAGTGATGGGCGTTTTACCAAAATACGATTGGTTGCATTTACATCACGAAGATTTTACTGGTCAATACGGGAAATTCTATGCGAGATACCGAGGAGAAGCTTGGTACAAAAAGCAAGTCGAAGACGCTGAGGCCGATGCCAAAATGTTGGGATTTCAAAAAGTTTCGGAATTGAAATTGCAAGTTGCCAACAACATCAAAAACTTTGTCGCAGGAGGTGGATTTTTGTTCACCATGTGCAGTGGAACTGATAGTTACGATATCGCTTTAGCAGCTCACAATACGGACATTTGCGAATACATGTACGATGGCGATGGAATAGATCCAAATTGTCAGCAAGAGTTGGATTTCGGCAATACTTTCGCTTTCAAAGATTTTTTATTGGTGAAAGATCCTTTGATGTACGAATATTCAAATATCGATGGCACCGAATTACACCGTTTACCTGAAAATCAAGATAAATTTACTTTGTTTGATTTTTCCGCCAAATGGGATATTGTACCTACGATGTTAACCCAATGTCATACAGATGTGATTGATGGATTTATGGGACAAACAACAGACTTCAAAAAAGATTTGATCAAACCGAATGTTTTGATTTTAGGCGAAAATAAATCTTTAGGAACTGCGCGTTATTTACACGGCGAAATGGGACAAGGAACTTGGACTTTTTACGGAGGACATGATCCTGAAGACTTTCAACACATGGTTGGAGATCCGCCAACAGACTTGAATTTACACCCAAATTCTCCCGGATATCGTTTGATTTTGAATAACATTCTTTTCCCAGCAGCGAAAAAGAAAAAGAGAAAAACGTAGATTGACTAAATTACTTTTCAATCATTCTCACTTGTTTGAACAACCAATCATACATTTCATCGGTTCTAAAAACGCGTTCTAAGGCACCATGATCCGCACCCGGATGAATGGTATAAATCAAATTTGATTCGTTTACCGCTTTGATGGCATTCACCATTTTTTCAGATTCCGAAATTGGAACCGCATAATCTTTATTTCCGTGCTGAATCCACAAAGGAATAGTAGCCAAGCAAGCTGCATCTTTGGGATTTCCACCGCCACACAAAGCAACTGCTGCGGTAATTTTGTCGGCATATTTACCCGCAAAATGCAAGGTTCCATATCCGCCCAAACTCATCCCTACGACATAAATTCTGCTGCTATCGGTCTTGTATGTTTTTTGAACATATTCCAAGACCGTCAACACTTTATCTGGATCCCAAGAACCTGTTGCCACTTGCGGAGCAACCACAATCGCAGGAATTATTCGTCCTTTGTCAATTTCATGAATCACCCCATAACGACGCACACGCTCCAAATCAGTACCTGATAAACTTTTCCCATGCAAGAAAATCAACACCGGCGGTTTTGAATTCAAAATGCTATCCGCAGGTAAATTAATCCAAAAAGGGTAAGCAGCTTTGTCTTTCATCGCAGTCAATTGACTAAATGCAAAAACTGGCAAAAATGAAACTAAAATGATTGAAAAAAATGTTTTCATAGTGGGGAATTGGAGTGCAAAGATAGGGGAAATAGACGGAAGACAAAAGACTTTTTGAAGTTGTTTCATTACAGCCACGGATGCACGGATTTTTTTTGAATTATTTTAATAAAAGCCACGGATGCACGGATTTTTTTTGAATTAATCTGTGAAATCCATTAAATGAGCAAAGCGAATTTTGAATCTCTTTTTCCGTGTCATCTGTGTAATCTGTGGCTAAAAATAAATTGCAATTATTTACAAGAATCTAGTCTAATAGTTGCATAGCAACGGTTCTAATGTCTCCTGTCTAATAGCGAAGCGAGTCTTTCACTGTGGTCGGTAGATGTGCAATTCTCCTTTGTAGATATTTTTCAAATCAATGTCCGTTATTTCAACGCGATTGTTGAATGTTCGGGTGTTTTGATGCGCTAATTTGTATTTTCCGGTTCCAGAAACTTGGTAAATTACGGCTGTGTGGTGCAACATCATTTCTGTGTATGTTACTTGGTCTTTGACGTACTTTAATTTCACATTTTCAAATTGAATGATGTCGCCTGGAAAAATGCAATCTGTGTTTGGGTCCACTTCTTGACCAAAAATGTATTCCTTGTTCCATTTTGCATCTACAGATTCAAGCGCTTGGGCTGCCAAATCCCAGCATTCGCCACGACCAACTTTTTTGTTGATTTTGCTTTTCACAAATTTCAAAACGCCTACATTTAATGTTGGAATTTCATCGCAATCCGCAAGGCTGTCATTTTGGGAAAATCCAAAAGTTGTAAGCAAAATGAAAATCAAAAATGTAAATTGCTTTTTCATGACTTTTGTTTAAAAACGTTTATTCTCGTTCAAGTTACAAATCATTTTTTTTCAAATTCATAAATGTTGTAAATTTTTTCAAAATGATGCATCTTTTTTAGGTTGTAGTGCTGATTCAATGAGTTTAAAATGTTATTTCCTGGATTAGAAAAGTCGGCTCCAGCATCAAAATAAATCACTTTTGATTTTAGTTTTACGTCAAATGGCATCGAATAAACTGGATAAATCAATTCTTGATTCAATTTGGAAATCATTTTGTCGTACACTTTGATTTGATCCACATTTTGGAACAATGAAAGATCGTAATAATAAGCAAAATTGAGTACAAAATCATGTCCGCAAACGATGACAGATGTTTCCTCTGTTTTCAGTTCTTTCAGCGCATGAACGGCTTCTCGAACGTGGCGTTTGTTGTCTAAATTGGGTTTGAAAGTAGCAGCAAACAAAAGAATCAATGCGCCAGAAAAAATCCATTTCAAAGTTGGTTTTTCAAACAAATAATCCAATGAACAAATGATGGCAAAGTAATAGCCAAACGAAACGAAAATCAAGTATCTTTCAATGAAAATCGGAATCCAAAATGAAATTCCAAACATGAACAAAAAGGGAAATAGAAACCAAATAATCACGATTTTCGCGTTCGTTGTTGTCGATTTGAAATCTTTTTTCACAATCCATTTTACCAGCGCCGAAACGAGAATCAACAAACACAAAACGGTATTGACAGGTTGGTTGGAAAAAATCCAAAGCATGTTGTACAAACTTTCAATTCCAGTCGGTTTTTCAATCCAAGTTCCATTCGATGCAGAATGACCAAAACGGCCGATTAAAATCCAAAGATTGGGAGCAAAGAACAGTAAAACACCAACTCCGGACAATACAAATTTCCAGAAAAATCTTTTTCTCAAATCTGAAATCACTATGATTGAAAGTCCTTGAATGGCAAAAACAAAAAAGCCAAAATAATGGGTGTAAAAAAGCAAGGCATTGAGAAGAATAAGTAACCAAAAATATTTTCTATTTTCTTTATTTTCAATAAATTGAATGAAGACATAAATCGCACAAACGGTTAATAGTCCGAACAAACTGTAAACACGTGCTTCATGGGCAAAAAACAGGTGGAAATTGGTGAATGTAAAAAGCAAAGCTGTTAATAAACCGACTTTAAAATGAAACATTTTGTTTCCAAGTAAGAAAATCATCACAGCGGTCAAACTGCTAAAAATCATCGGTAGAAAGCGCACGGAAAAAGGTGAAATCCCGAACATTTTGATCCAGAAATGCAAAATGAGCTCAAAAAACGGTGGATTATTTCCCAAATAAAGTTGATGAATAATATTTTTCACCGACATCTGGGCGTGGTAAATACTGAAAGGTTCATCCCAGGCAATTGACTCGCTTGAAATGAAAATGACTTTCAGTAAAATATTGAGCAAAAGCAAAGAAATCGCCGTAATCCAAAGTTTTTTCTTCAATTTTCTGTAATTTTTTTGTTGCTTCAAAGCTAATTACTTTTAACTAAATGACAATTTTTAGGTACTCACAATCGGCGGAATGACAGAAATAGACAACTGTTTGTAAATCAATGTTGGTTTTTCCATTTTTTATTGTTGAAATCTTTCCTTTATCGCATTGTGATAGAAAAGATTAATGTCTAATTTCGTTCAAAAGCAAAACTTTGTTTTATGCCACAGATTAAAAATGCGATTATTCGATTCAGAATTATTGACCGTTGTTTACGCAACAAATACAAGCCTTTCCCAACAAAAAGTGATTTAAGAACTGCCTGTGAGGAAGCGCTATTTGGAAGTGAAGATGGTGCTAACATTTGCGATTCTACCATAGAAAAAGACATGTTCGCCATGAAAATGGAACATGATGCGCCCATAAAATACAGCAAAAGAGAAGGTGGATATTATTACACTGACGAAGATTTCTCAATCAATGACATTCCGTTAAGCGAAGACGATATCGATGCGATCAAATTTGCTACCAACACGTTGATTCATTTCAGAGATTCTGCGATGTTCAAACAGTTTGGATTCGCCATTGACAAAATTTTTGATCGAGTAAACATTTCTCCAGATCCAAATGCAGCAGATATTGGTAGTTATGTGCAATTTGAAGTAGGCGTTTCAGCTACAGGAAATGAATTTCTTGCGCCAATTTTAAATGCAATCCGCGGAAAAAACATCATTCATTTTGATTACGAAAGTTTTGTCAACGGAAAGAAAAAATCAAGACGAGTTGTTCCTTTGTTATTGAAAGAATACCGAAATCGTTGGTATCTAATTTCTTTTGACATCGACAAAGAAAGCATCATTACTTACGCATTGGAAAGAATGGAAGATGTGATCATGAGTAAGAAAGTGTACAGTGAACCAATTGCTTTCAACGCTGAGAAATTCTTCAAAAATGCAGTTGGAATCACCGCTAGCGATAGTGCAACTCCAGAAAAAGTTATCATCAAAGCAGACAATGTTGCTGCCAAATACATTGAATCTCAACCTTTTCATCACAGTCAAAAAGTAGAGAAAAAAGGGAAAAATAAAACGGTTTTTTCAATGGAAGTTTTGATTTCCGAGGAATTAATCAGATCTCTTTTGAGTTATGCAGGCGAAGTTGAAGTGCTAGAACCTTTGAGTTTGAGAGAAATGATGGTGAAAAGATTGGTGGAAATGTGCGATAAATATTACATCTAAAAAGCTTTAATTCAGCTTTGAAGGCGTAATTAAATCAAATCGAGGAATCAACACTGGAAATTCAACGCCAGTTTGTTTGTTCACGAATGTGTAGTGACCAGTCATAAATCCAATTTCACTTTTGAGATCACAACCACTAGAATAAGTGTAAGTTTCTCCAGCTTCTAATACTGGTTGTTGACCTACAACACCTTCGCCACTCACATATTTCGGCGCATTCAAGGAATCGTAAATAAACCAATCTCTGCGCAATAATTGAACTGTAAAAGGATTGAAATTCTCGATACTAATCTTATAATCAAAATAAAAAACATCAACTTGTAAACCAGACAATTCAGGTCTAAACTGACTAACGACAGTAATTTTGATTCCTTCTGTAATGGCTGTTATTGTCATAACAATTGATTTAAATTATTAATCTCCTTGTGAAACTAACGAATATATTTAGTTAATAGTTTTCCTAAATGTTAAAACAACTAAAATTTAACAAATCAAAAGTGATTATTTTGGTTTTCCGATTGATTTTTTTGTTCAATTTTGGTATAGTAATCAGTTAATTATACTTGTAAATATATAATAATTATTTGGTTATGAAAATAAAACACGATTTTTTTATCGTCAGCTGAAAAACTGAATGCTTTCTTTCTCTTCAATAGATTTACAACCTTGCAATCCGCCTGTATGCAAAAAAACGACTTTTTGATTGTCGAATTCTGGAGATTTTAGCGTTTCAACCAAGGCGTAAAAAGCTTTCCCTGTGTAAATAGGATCGAGTGGAAGTTGGTGTTTTTGGTAGGTTTCTTTTACAAAGTTTAATAATTCGGGCGTATATTTTCCATAACCTCCAAAATGAAATTCAGCGTGAATTTTCACTTTTTCAACCAATTCTGTTGCAAGATTTTCATCAAATAGAAACCAACTTAAGTGATTTTTCATCGTATTTTGAACATCAAATCCTTTTAATACGGGAACGACGTGCAATTTTGTTTTTTCAGGAAGTCCAAGCAATAAACCGCAACTTGTGGTAGTGGTGCCTTGTGCGACAAAAAGTTGGTCAACGTCTGAAGGAAGTTCTTTCCAAATCGCTTGACAACCTATGATTCCAAAATAGTTGGCACCACCTTCAGGAACGGCGTAAAACCCTGGATTTTCAAGTTTCAATTCGTCAATAAATTGTTTGTCGTTGTGTAAAACATACATTTCACGAGATAAAAATTGCAATTCCATGCCCAATTCGCTGCATCGACGCAAGGTGTGATTTGAATCTTTGTTCAATTCATCGCCTCTTACAAAACCAATGGATTTTAAACCAGATTCCTTCGCCGCAAACGCCGTTGCAACCAAATGATTTGAAAAAGCGCCTCCAAAAGTGAAAATTCCATCACATTTGTATTGCTTCGCTTGTTCGATGTTGTAATACAGTTTTCGCCACTTGTTTCCAGAAACTTCTGGATGCAATAAATCATCTCTTTTGACCCAAACTTCAATGTTGCGTTCATCCCAATCTTTGCTTTGCAAACGCTGCAAAATAGATTTTTCGTTTTGAATAAAATGAGTTTGATTTTCTGACATATTAAATTTAATCGGGCGATGATTTCAAAGATAAAAACTAATTTTGCACCATGAGCGATGATTTCTCAGGTTTTTCAAAAAGAAGTAAAATGGATCCAGAAGATTATTATTTGAGTCCCGAGGGTTACATCGTTTTTACTGAAAAATATCATTTGAAACGCGGATATTGCTGCAAAAGCGGGTGCAAGCATTGTCCATACGGATTCAATAAAAAAACAAGTTCAATCGAGAAAAAGTAGATTACTTCGATTCTTTCAAGGCTCTTTTTTCATCGTCTTCCACAGTAAAAATTCCATTTTCAGGAAATCTACCTTCGTATTTGCTCAAAATCTCTTTGAGACTTGCAATATCAGCATCAGAATTGCCTGTAGGCTGAAATAGCGTTGGATAAAATCCGCCAATTTTCTTTTTGTAGTCGATGTAACCAATGTAAATCGGAACATTTGCTTTTTGGGCGATGTAATAAAATCCTTTTTTCCAGTTTGGACTATAAGAGCGCGTTCCTTCTGGCGTAAAAACCATGAACATCGTTTCGTTGTTGTTGAAGTAATCCACCGCTTGGTCTGTAAAATTATTGTTCGATTTACGATCAACAGGAATTCCTCCAATTGCTTTTAAAAACCAACCCAATGGCCAAAAAAACAATTCCTTTTTAATCAAAAATGTCCCTTTGATATTGTATTGCATGAACGCAACTTTCCCAATGATAAAATCCCAATTCGAAGTGTGCGGTCCCATCACCACCACTGCTTTTTTCACACCTTCAGGCGAATGCGGATCAATTCTCCAACCAAATATTTTCAAAATAAACATCAAAAACTTTCCCATGAGACAAAGATAACGCTATTAGCGATATGAAATCAAATTCAAAGTTTTCATTCAAACTTCCAACTTTCAGAAGTTCAAGAAAGAAAGGAGAATGATTAAATAAATTGCATGATCAACTCTCTCGTTAATCTTACTCTACTTTATCAAACTGACCTTGTCGAATTACACTTTTAACTCTGCACTTTTAACTCATGCACTTTTTCACTTTAGCACTCATACACTATTCCCTTCAAATCATTACCTTTACCCCATGCAATTAGAATTTAAATTAAAAAGAATTTTACCCGTACTATTCGGATTGTTGTTTTTGTGGGGAACACTTATTTTGTCGGAGTTTTTGTTTGCGAAAAAATCCAATGAAAATGCACTTTACATTCCTCAATCTGCTGAAATGGTTGTTAAAATTGACGCAAAATCTTTTTTTCAATCTGCGATTTATGATGTTTTTTTGGACGATAAAGACAAAGAAGTTTTTGCACAGATTGAAAAATTGGCGCAAAGTAATTTCGATAATTCACCATGGAAAGACGCTGGAATCGATTTACTTTCTGACGTAATCTATTTTGAAAATACGGTTTCAGGAGGCAAAATTTCAGGTTTCTTATTTAATCTGACAAATCCAAAAAGTTTCAATTCAAACATTTCAAGTTTAGTTTCAAAAAATCAATACTACAGTTCAAATGAAAATGTTGGAATTTTAATTTCCAAAACTGCTGGTGTTACTGAAAAACAAGCGAAAAACTTTGTTTCAAGCGCGTTGAAAAAGAAAAACATGCAACCAAACGCATTTACGGCAGAAACGAAAGAAGGACAAATCTTGTCGGTTTCTACTTCTTCTGAATCTCCTTTTGGGAAAGGGCAAATGAATGTGCAACTCTTATCAAATCAATTGATTTTAGAAGGAGAATTTACAGCACAAAATAATATTTCAACTTCTAACTGGACATTGAATAAAGATGGTTTTCATTTGCTTTGCGGTGTTGTTCCTGACAATTTTGCAGATACATTGCAATCCAAAATGAATGCGGATGGTTTTAATTTGCCGAAAATTAACCGTTTTTCAGTCAATTATAGAGGAACCAATATTGGCGAAAATAACATTTTGCCTGACGGCGATTTATTGCTTTCATTTGAATCCAAATTGGATAAAAAAGCATTGGTCGAAAATCAAATTCCTTGGCAAAAATTGGGGTTTGTAGTAGAAGCTTCTACACCAAATGGTTTACTTTTAATCAGAGAAGAAAAAGCCTACACTTTGCGAATTTTGGATGATTTCACATTGTTTTTTGGTTCAAATACTGCGAATTTGGTGCAACAGAACAATACAGATTTATTTCTGTTTGAAGGAGATTTGACGAATATAACAGAAATCAACGGCGGAGGTTTAATGACTGTTGGATTGAATTTTTATCCACCTTACAAAGCAAGTAAAACGCTTTTTCAATCTCTTTCAGTAGCTGAAATTAAGTTCAAATCGATGAACGGAAAAAATACGTTGAATGGAAAATTTGAATTCAAAAATGAAAAAACGGTGATTACAGAAATGTTGCGTTTTTTGTTGACTTTGAATAATTGATTTTACTTGAAAAGCGTTTTAAAATAAGTCACGCTTAATTTCAATCTGGAACCGTACCAAGAAAATAACTCTCCGTCAACCAACAAGATTTTTGATTTTGGAAATTGATTTTGCAGTTCATCTAGGTCTTTTTGTTTGAAAGGAAAAGGCTCTGAACTCAATAAAATATAATCTGGTGCTTCGCTATCGAGCGGATTCCATTCAGGATAGCGATCAACTTGGGTTAAATTTTCAAGTCCGCATCGTTGAAGCATATAGTCAATAAAGGTGTTTTTTCCCGCGATTAAATACGGATTTTTCCAAATCAGATAAATCACTTTTGGATTTGAATGAGTTGATTTAAAAGGATTTTCAAAAGTCTCGAATTGACTTTTTATTGATTGAACAATTTCATCGGCTTTTTGCGATTTTCCGCAGATTTCACCTACTTGTTGCATCATTTCAAACGCATCGCTTAAAGTTGAAATATCACTAATCCAAACAGGCGCAATTTTTTCCAAAGCTTCGATATCTGCTTGGGTATTTTCTTCTTTGTTGGCAATGATCAAGTCTGGATTCAATAATTTGACTTTCTCGATATTCACGGTTTTCGTTCCACCAATGCGCGTTTTTGAGCGAAACCACTCTTCGGGATGAACGCAGAACTTGGTGATTCCAACGACTTCGTTTTCTAGGCCTAAATCAAATAAAAATTCAGTTTGGGACGGCACCAAAGAAACAATCCGCTTGGGAATTGCTTCCAAGCGGATTGTCCGATTCATTTGATCTTTGAAAATCATATTTTTATGACAACGAAGAAATAATATCTTGTCTTGAAACGATGTGGAATTTACCTGACATTAATTCAACCAAAACAGCGGCTGTTTCTTTGTTGATCAATTTGGAAACTTCTTCAATCGTTGTGTTTTCTTTTACAACAGGAAATGCTTTTTGCATGATTCCAGAGATTGGTGTGTCAATCAAACTTGGATTGTCAACCAAACTTTGGTACGTGTGCACATCATCCAAAGAGCCAACAAAAGTGCCGTCTTTCATCACTGGAATTTGAGAAATGTTGAATTTACGCATTTTTGCAACTGCGTGAGAAACCAATTCTTCTGCGTAAACAAAAACCAATGGTTGATCAGCATGTTTTGAAACCAAATCGCCTGCAGTTTTGTTTCCTTCGTCCAAGAATCCGCGTTCACGCATCCAATCGTCGTTGAAAATTTTACCAATATATCTACTTCCGTGGTCGTGGAATAAAACTACTACCACATCGTCTTCGGTCAATTCAGCTTGCATTTGCAACAAACCTTTGATCGCAGAACCAGCAGAGTTTCCGACGAAAATTCCTTCTTCTCTCGCCAAACGACGCGTATAAACTGCGGCATCTTTATCAGTCACTTTTTCAAAATGATCAATTACCGAAAAATCAACATTCGCTGGTAAAATATCTTCACCAATTCCTTCTGTGATGTATGGGTAGATTTCATTTTCATCAAAAATTCCCGTTTCGTGGTACTTTTTGAAAACAGAACCGTAGGTATCAATTCCCCAAATTTTGATGTTTGGATTTTTCTCTTTCAAGTATTTACCGATTCCAGAAATGGTTCCACCTGTACCAACACCCACGACAAAATGCGTGATTTTTCCATCCGTTTGTTCCCAAATTTCTGGCGCTGTTGATTCATAATGAGCAGCTCGGTTTGATAAATTGTCGTATTGATTTACATACCAAGAATTTGGAATTTCAGTTGCCAATCTTCTAGATACGGAATAGTAGGAGCGAGGGTCTGTTGGTTCAACCGCGGTAGGACAAACGACCACTTCAGCGCCAACTGCGCGCAAAATATCCATTTTTTCTTTGGATTGTTTGTCGTTCAACACACAAACCAATTTGTAACCTTTGATAATTGCCGCCAACGCTAAGCCCATTCCAGTATTTCCAGAAGTTCCTTCGATGATTGTTCCACCTGGTTTCAATAATCCAGATTTTTCAGCATCTTCAATCATTTTTACGGCCATTCTGTCTTTCACAGAATTTCCAGGATTGGTCGTTTCAATTTTCGCTAAAACTGTTGCTTTGACGTCTTTTGTCAAGACATTTAATCGAACCATTGGCGTGTTACCAATCGTTTCTAATATGTTGTTGTGAATTTTCATCCTATTAATTTATGACTGCAAAGGTAAGCAAAGGATTGAAATTTTTTGTTTTCGATTGCAAATGTATATTTTTAAAGTACGATGAATTTGAATTTTGGCGTAGAATGAGAAAAAATAGATTTTTGTTAGTGATTTTAGTGGTACTTTTTGTAAGTACAATTTCTTATCAATCAAATAAAGTTCCGGATATTTATCAAAAGGGTGATGTGGCTTTTCAAGATTTTGAGTTCAGTAACAGTGCAGCTTTAAGATTGATTTACAAATTAGAATACAGTCGTATGCCAATGATTGTAATCTTTTTTATTCCATGGCGCCGAAGTTCAATTTTAGATGCACGATTGCACACTATTTGTTTTTGAATTTGTAACTTAAATATATCTAACTTTTAAAGTGATAAAAAAAATAAAATCGAACTCAAATTAATATCAATTTTAACAATAGCTGATTATATTTTTCTCCGCATTTTTTTGCTAGAACCAATTCAACTATTATCTTTATACAACAAAATTATTTTCTATGAAAAAACGAAGTATCTTTTTAGTGACTCTATCTTTGCTAACTATAACTACGCAGATTTTCGCGCAGGAAGACGAAGAAGATTTTAGTCAGTATGAAAAATATTCCACTGATGAAAAAGTAAAGCAGTTCTGCACACCAAAAGTTCTTGGATTAAGTCCTGCTAAGGTAATTTCAGTTGGTTATGAGTACGCATTGGGTCATGAGATAAATGCAGGTGCTGTTGGTTTAATTCCCGCACAAAATGGCAACGTGAGAAATTACAATGGACTTTCGCTTACTGCAAATATCCCCGTTCTTTCTAACAACAAAATTTTGATAAATGTAGGAGGTAGTTTTGTAGAATCAAATTACTCATTTGGAAGCGACTCTCTCTATAATCCTTTGTTAACCGCTGCGAGTAGAAACTTGAAGGTATTGCAGTTGAACTCGACAATCTTTAAGCCTTTGAATGAAAAAAACTTCATTTTGGGATTTGTACAAGGTGATTATAGCGGAGATTATACTTTTAACAACATGCAGTCAGCTGGTTTCACCAAGCTTACTTGGCTTTTGGCATATGGGTGGAAATTTAATGAGCGTTATCAACTTGGTTTTGGTGCGACGCAAACATACCGTGCTGGTGGACTGAGCTTTTTGCCCGTGATGTTGTATAATTATACTTCCAAGAATGAAAAGTGGGGAATTGAGGCTTTGCTTCCAGCGCGTGCTCATTTTCGCTATACATTCAACAAGCAAACATTATTGCTTGCTGGCTTTGAAATTGTTGGTTCCAGTTACCATTTGTCAAATATTGATAAATTATTTCCTGAAAATAGTGCTCCGAATATGGTGAACGATTATGATAATTCTAGAATAGAACTTCGTCGATCTGAAATTCGTCCTAGATTAGATTTTCAAAGAGCTATCACGGACTTTATTTGGGTTGGTGCTCAAGCAGGATATTTAATTAATTATAGTTTTAATGTTGACAGTGGTAACTTTTACCGCGGTTTTGGCAGCGATCGCCCATTTGTCATGGAAAACATTGTAAATAGCGCACCATATTTTCAAGTGAGTATTAATCTTGTCAGTCCTTGACAAGCCAAAAAAATAAAAAAGAGGTTGACTTAAATAGACAACCTCTTTTTTTTTTGTAGTATAAGCCAAATTATTCTTTAGCTAATCTTTTCCATGTATCTGTTCTACCAATTGCAGAAACACCAATGTAACCGCGTACTTCAATTGTATTATTGTCTTTCAGCTTGATCACACAATTATAAGTGCTGCCATTTTCTGGATCGTAAATTGTGCCGTTTTCCCAAGTCTTTTTTCCAACAAATTCAAAATCTTTTAAAATTTTGTATCCCAACAATGGTGTATCGTGCATCTTAGGATCTGGATTGTTTTTGTCGACTTTTTTGGTGCCATTTTCATAAGTTGGCGCCTTTAGCCAAACTATTTTACCAAAATATTTAGTACCTACTTTGGTAACTTTTACTTTTGCTTTTCCATGACTTGGTTGCCAAACACCTAATAACTTATCGCTTTCATCATCTGCTAAAACTGCCACTGTAAACGCAGAAGTGAAAAAAAATGTAAGCAGTGCGAATGACCATAGAAAAAGTTTATTTGATTTTCTCATAATTTTTAATTTTAGTTTATTAATTAATGTGAAGCAAAGTTTGTACCACTATATTATTTTTCAGGAATCATTATGTCCATTTTGATCGTGCCTTTAAGTTTTAAATTCTCTTCTAAATCTGCTTTTGTGATACCGGTCACTTCCAAATAAAACTCTTTGATTCCCTTGAAACCTTCGATTTCAGCTTCTTGAAGCCCCTTGATTTTTAGCTCTTTAGGATTTCCTTTTACTTTCGTTGAAGCAACTTCCTTTGTATCGGTATCGTCAGTCATAACAGCAAAAACTAGATTTTCAAATGCACCCAAACCGCTGTCAGATTCACATTTTAACGTAATCTCGTTTACTTTCATGCTGAAAATTTCATCACGAGAAATGCCAAAATCTTCGGGCTTAAACTTAACAACAGTCATACCGTCTGTTACCCCGTCTTTGAAAAACGGTCCTTCAAGCTCAATTTCAAAATCTACAGGTCCGTAAACTTTTGGCTCGTAGCTTGTGCATCCAAAAAACAAGGCAAGCGCGAGGATCGGAAAAAATAGTATCTTAATCTTCTTCATATAACTAAATTTGGTATCTGACAAACTTACGAAAAAAAATTATTAGTTTGTTGATGATTTGCAATTTCGGCTTGTCCAAAAACAGTTAGAAAAATCATTCCAATTAAAAAAAAAGAATCTTAAATTGTCTCATCACCTTAAAATTTCAATTTAGAAAAGGACGATTTGTCTATTCATTTTTAATTTACTGTATCAAGACTGGTATTTATTAGAAGGTAATTTGAATAATAAATCAAGGAAGAAATACACAAGTTCACTTATAAAAGCATTCAAATTCCTTTTTTCATACCAAAATATCTAGATATTCCGACTTAAAGAATGTCGTATCTCACACTGCTAAGCAGCTGCAAAGTGAAAGTTTGAATAAAGGAACTCATTTGACTAATAAAACATTTTCCCTTCACGAACCATTCTGCGCAACAATGCGCTTGGTCTGTAACGGTCTTCTCCGTATTCTTGGAACAGATTTTCTAATGAATTCAATACAAATTCCAATCCCAATTCATCTGCCCATTTGAGCAATCCTTTGGGGTAATTTACACCATTTGTCATTGCTAAATCAATGTCTTCTCTCGAAGCAATATTCAAGAACAAAGCGTCTGTCGCTTCATTGATCAACATCACAATAATGCGTTCGAAAATGGATTTTGCCAATACCAAATCTTCTGTTGGAGCAGCAGGAGTTGCATCTGCACTGTAATCAAAAAATCCTTTTCCAGATTTTCTACCAAAATATCCTGCTTCTTTGTGGCGCTTTTGCGTGAACGAAGGTTTGAATCTTGGATCGAAATAAAATGCTTCAAAAACAGTTTCTGTTACTGTGTAATTGACATCATTTCCAATATAATCCATCAATGTAAACGGTCCCATTCTGAATCCGCCGATGGTTGTCATGGCCCAATCAATCGTTGCAAAATCTGCAATTCCTTCTTCGTAAATGCGCAACGCTTCGCCGTAAAATGGTCGTGCAACACGATTCACAATAAAGCCTGGCGTGTCTTTGGTCACCACAGAAATCTTTTTCCAACTGTCGATGATTGATTTCGCTAAAGTCAATGTTTCGTTTGAAGTTTGCACCGCAGGAATAATCTCTACCAATGGCATCAATGGCGCAGGATTGAAAAAGTGAATTCCTATGCAACGTGTTGGATTTTTCAACACAGAACCAATCGAAGCAATCGAAAGGGAAGAAGTGTTGGAAGCAATGATGCAATTTTCTGAAACAACTGCTTCAATTGCACTGAAAACTTGGTGTTTTACTTCAAGTTTTTCGATAATCGCTTCGATAATCAATCCACTTTCTTTGAAATCTGACAGTTGCGTCGAAAATTGAATGCGCGCAATGATTTCATCTGCTTTTTCTCGGGTGACTTTTTCTTTTTCGATCAGTTTGTCATAGACTTTACGCAAACCGTTTTCCGCTTTTGTCAAAGCTTCTGGATTGGCATCAACCAAAACAACTTGATGACCACTTTGAGCAGCAACTTGAGCAATTCCAGCGCCCATTGTTCCAGCGCCAACTACTCCAATATGAATTGAATTCATGAATTTTAATGTATTAAATATCGTTGAACGAGTTTTCTATTTTCCTTTAAACTCAGGTTTTCTTTTTTCTAAAAACGCAGCGACTCCTTCGTTGAAATCATACGTTTGACCAGCTTCCGTTTGCAATTTTTCTTCCATAGCCAATTGAGTCGTCAAGTCGTTGGTGAAACTTGCATTCACTGCTTTCTTTGTCAATCCCAATCCACGCGTTGGCATTTTTGCTAAATTTTCAGCGAAAGTAGTTACCGTTTCTTGGAAATTTTCATCGGCAACTGCTTTGTAAATCATATTCATGCGATCCGCTTCCTCCGCAGTAATTTTGTCGCCTGTCATCATTAAAGCCAATGCTTTTTGCGAACCGATGATACGTGGTAAAAAGAATGTTCCTCCTGAATCTGGAATCAAACCGATTTTTGAAAAAGCTTGAATGAAACTCGCTGAATTTTTAGCAATCGTAATGTCGCAAGCCAACGCAATATTTGCTCCAGCGCCTGCAGCAACGCCATTTACAGCTGCAATGATTGGTTTTTCAATCGTGCGAATCAATTCGATGATTGGATTGTAATGATCTTTCACAATCGATTGCAATTCTGGTCCGTTGGGATCTGTCGCTTCCGCCAAATCTTGACCTGCGCAAAATGCTTTTCCTTCTCCAGTAATGACGATTGCACGCACTTCTTCATTTGCAGCAGCATTTTTCAACACATCTTGTAAAGCAAAAGCCATTTTTTGGTTGAAAGAATTGAACACTTCTGGACGATTAAAGGTAATCGTGCAAACGTTATTGAGGGTATTTTGAATAATTTCCATTTTTCGATTTATTAGCGTTCAAAGTTAAGTAAGAATCTTCAATTTGGATTTCTTATCTCAACCAAAAATTGCGCAATTTCAATGTTTTTTCACTGTTGTCTAAAGTCATTTTGTAAGTTGGTCTTTCGTAGCTTCCCATGATTGCTTTAATTTCTAACAAAACATCGTCACGAGAAATCAAAAGATTGATTGATTCTCCAGGGGTTAGTCCTGCGAAAATTCCATCCAAATCTCCAGCTTCAACACGGTAACCATTGAAACCAATCACTTCATCATTGACACTCAAACCAGCATTTTCAGCAGCAGAATTAACGCGAATTCCTTTCACTATTGCTTTTCCATTTGATTGAGAGAAACTTGCGCCAAAAGATGGTTTCGCGTTGCCAATGTATTCAACTTTTAATCCAACAGGAGCGAAAATGGATTTGTAATCAGGAACTTTGGTATCATTGACATAATCTCTAAAAAAGGCAGACATGTCTTCTTCCATAAAATCGCTCAATGCTTTTTGAAATTCAGCTTCAGAGAAACCACGATTGAGTTTTTTGTAGAAATCTTGATACAATTTTTGCATGAAATCATCTAAGCATTTTTTGCCATTGAATTTGGTGACGATTTTGGCATCGAGCACCGCAGCAAGCAAGCCACCGCGAGAGTAATAAGTCATCGTTGTATTGGCTGAATTTTCATTTGGGCGGTAACTTTTTATCCAAGCGTCAAAACTTGCATGTGCCACCGGTTGAACTCGAGAACCTTCTGAACCTTCCACATAATTCAAACCGCTCAATACTTTTTGAATGTATTGTTCCTGCGTGTAATAGCCAGCACGAAGCAATAATAATTCATCGTAGTAAGAAGTAAAACCTTCCATCACCCAAAGCAAAGAAGTGTAATTTTCTTCATCGTAATTGAAAGGACCTAATTCTACTGGTCGAATGCGTTTTACGTTCCATAAATGGAAATATTCATGTGCAACAAGCGATAAAAAACCGATATATTCGCCTCCTTGATAAGTCCAACGATTGACGCTCAATGTAGTAGAGTTGATATGTTCCAATCCTCCTTGTCCGTCAACGACATTGTGAATGATAAACAAATATTCCTTGTTTGGATTTTCACCAATGACTTGCGATGCGGTGGCCGTGATTTTCGCCATGTCTTTTTTGAGTTGTTCCACGTCAAAATTCCCATCTCCATACATAGCCACGCGGTGATTTACGCCAGCAGATTGGAATGAAAATTCAATGTGGTTTCCAATTTCGATTGGGCAATCTACCAATTGATCGTAATTTGCAAACTCGAAAGTTTCAGCGCCATCACCGGCCATTGCTTCTTTCGCTTTTGGAAGTGCAGTAGAAATCTTTTTGAATCCAGCGTAAGGATAAACAATCAGTTTTCCTTTGTTCTCTTGCTGATTTTCGACATACATGAAGACTCCAGTTCCACTCACGTATCCGTGTGTTAAATCGAGAAAACTGGTTCTAACACTCAGTTCAAAGGAATAAACTTCATATTTTACTTTTACACTTTTTGCATTTCCTTTTTGGATTTTCCAAGTGTTTTTATTCGTTTTTTGAACGGTTAAAATATTTCCTTTTTCGTCAAAAGCCTTCACCAAGTTTACATTTTTAGCAAACTCTCTCACCAAATAGGAGCCAGGTGCCCAAACGGGCATTTTCACTTCCAATTCAGCTTCTTTGTAATCTTCGATGAGCATTTCTACCTCGAAATAATGATTTTGCGGTTTAGGCATCTTTAGTGAATACTGAATGTTCATTGCGTTAACGGAGGAAAATCCAGATAAAACAAGTAGGATAAAAAAGGCGAAAATATTTTTGCGCATAATCAAATTTTAGTTTTCAAAGATAATAAAAGGGATGAAGAACGAATGAAGTTTAGCTTTTTGTTCATGCAATCATTTTCAAAAAAATAATAATACTCAATAACCAAGTGAAGCAAGTGAAATAACATTGATTCCGTCATTTCTTTTGTAACTAATACCAGTACCTGTGATTACATTCAACGAAATCAATTTTGATTTGCTTGAATCACTTAAAACAGCTGCAAATTTGAGCAGGTTTTTAGCAGCTTCTTCAATTTGACCAGTTCCTAGTTTAATTTCAAAAGCACAGCATTCTCCTGTGTATTTTTGAACGATTGCATCAACCTCTAATCCACTGGAATCATAATAATGATAAACTTTTGCGTCATTCGCCTGTGCATATACCCTTAGGTCATGCACGACCATCGATTCAAATAGAAAACCTGTAAATTTTAAATCATTCAATAATGCCTCTTTTCCAAGTCCAAGAGCTGCAACAGCGAGCGAAACATCTGAAAAGTGACGTTTTGAAGATTTCCGTAAAGTTGCGGATGAACGGATGTGGGTACTCCAAACTGGTTGATCTTCAACAATCATTAAGCGTCCCAAAACTTCCAAGTAATCGTATATGGTAGGACGTGAAATATCACTGTTTTCGTTTAATTTCATGTCTTTTTGTAATACGGTAATATCTGCTGTAGTTGCAGTATTTCTGGCAAGTGCGCGTAAAAGACTTCGAACTTTTGCTGGATTTCGTTTTATTTCAGATACACGGCTCATATCCACTTCTGTCAGTAGATCTATGTATGCCCGATTTATTTCGAGTGCTTGCGAAATATTTTTCTTCAGTAATGCTGGAAAACCACCTTTCATGATGCGCAGTACAATCGTTTCGATATCTGTGGGAGCATCATTGGTTGCTTGATTTTTGCCCTCAAGTAAACGACCCAAACTTATTTCTCCGGAAGAATATCCCAACTCTTGCCAGCTCAATGTACGCATATCTAGTACCGTAAATCTGCCAGCACCCGAGTGAATTTTTGCATCTTCAGCGGGATTAGCAGAGCCCGTTAAAATAAATTGAGCGACCTCATTACGCTCATCCACTTCATGGCGGACATAATTCCATATTTTAGGAAATTCTTGCCACTCATCAATCAAGCGCGGAACAGCACCGATTAGTATGCGTTGAGGTGCGGTTTCCATCAACAATTTTATTTGTTCATCTTGATCAAAAGAAACGACACTTGATGCAACTTGTTTTGCCGATTTCGTTTTACCACAAGCTTTCATACCTCTTATCAACAATGCTCCAGAGGCGTCTAGTTTTTTGCGCATTTCAAGATCTGAAATACGTTCTATGTAGTCTGCTGCTTTTGCCATTTTGAATCAGTTTATTTTGATACAAATATAAGCTTATTTTACATATTAAAGATAGTTTGTTTTACATATTATATGGTTTTCATTTTACATATTGTAAATCAATTACTTTACATATTGCAAACTATTTTTTTTACATATTAAATTTGTTTTATTTTACATATTATAAGTATTTTACTTTACATATTGTAAGTATTTTACTTTACATATTATAGAAGTTGCTCTGCATGTTTTAGTGTTAAATAGTAAAAGGTAAAGTTATTGTAGCAAAGCCGTTAGTTGAATTTTTAGTTCAATTTATGGATTGTTTTTTGAATGTAGGAAAGAGATTTATTTTAAAGTGGAAGGGTAAGCTTCCCGTGACGGTAACACTAATTGATAGAGATCCAGAGTTAAGTATTATTAATGAGTTAGTTATCTATCTATCAAAAAGCAGGGAATAAAGAATCCACATACTACACTTTACAGTGCTTTAAAAGAAAATTACGAGGAGAAAGATTATGCATATTTAGATTTTTGTAAATTGATTTCAATACTAAAATAGAATTTCAAACAATGAAGTTTGAATAATAAATTACTAAAGCTTGTGCCTAGTATAGTAAAATATAGTCCCACTAGAACTTTCTAGTTCCATTTTTTTCATTGTTAGCATCAATATTTTAAAATTATCAAAATCAGTAATTAATAAATTCTTTTTCTTGTTTCTAAGACTCCAACCATCTAAATGTATTTTTGTTGATTGGTCAAATACAGAACCAGAAGGAGCTAATCTAATTGAATCCCATTTAAAATTTGCTGGTAATCCTTTGTTTTCGCAAATCCATAAATTCCCGTAAGAATCACTTCTATCAATGCCATAAGATAATCTCTCTTCTACCGTATACATAGAAAACCATTTGTCATTTTCATATTTCTTGTATTTTTGACAGCTAGTAAATAAGATCAGTGATAGTAAAATAAATAATTGTTTTTTCATGGTTATGGTATATTTAAAATTTCTATTTGTCTACTGATGTAGTAATAAATTAGTGGTGAAATAATTAATGTTAAAATTGGAACAGGTCCAATATGAAATTTTCTATGAATTTTGATTTTTTCAATTATTTTATCTTCTGCTTGTTCTTCAGCTATGGCAATAGAGAAATTTTCTGCGTAAGGTTTATCAAACGATGTCTCAATGTGAGTTACATATTTTTGCGGTTGAATTACAAAAACGCGATTTCTGGGACATTTTCGATCGTAGACAGTTGCGAATGAACTACAATTCTTAAATTCTCTACGATATAATTTATTGTTGTAATTATTTTTGTAAAGATTTCTCCATTGTCTAGTTGCATAAATCAAATTCCCATTTTTCTCAATACTTGTTGTGATTTCAAAACTTTTTTCAGAAGGAATTTTAACAACAAAATCACCATATTTTAATTCACTTATTTGCTCTAGTTTACCTACATAAATTTTTTCGGTGTTGTTATCAATTAAATATCGACCATTAATATTTGATTTAAGAATGTGTTTTCCTAAAGGAAGTTGTGTTAATGACTCCGCATTTTCTTTTACAAATTGGTCGAAAGCTTGCTTGTTAATAGTGTCTTTGACATTTTTTGAATATTCGTTGAGACTATTTTGTATTTCTTCTTTTAGCCTCTTAAATTCTTTGTGTCCTCTATCTAAATCTTTGAATTTATTTGCAGCTTCAATTGGAGAAAAATTCATTAAATCTAAACTTATTTTCGAAATCAAAACAGAGTCTTCTTTGTTTTTTAAATCAGGGTAATAGGGGAATTTATCAGGAAAATTCAGTTTAGAAATTTGATTTCGTGCTTTTGTAAAATCGCAATCTTTGATTGTTTTTAAAATTAATGCGAATACTTTGGTGTCTTCTTCTTGAAAGATTTTGTGTTTCTTGATTGATGATTCAATCTGCTGTTCACCAGCTAAAATAGCAACTTCAAATTTGACTGGATAATCTAATAAACTTAATTTGTAGGAATTTTTAATATCATATAGTCCAAAATCAGAAATAGAATTAAAGTAAAAGAAAACATCGTTTACTGACAAAAGTTTAGTCCATGGTATTTCTAAAGAAAGAGAATTAGCAGGTCTAATCGCGAAAAGCATATTTTGTTCATCTTCATCTTCCTTGCCTAGTGTATGTAACACAAATCCTGAGGGTACTTTTTGTTCTTCAGAAAAATAGTAGCCAGTGCCTTTGCATTTGGGACATTTGACTAGTTTGTTACAGTACGATTTAGATTGATTTGTACCTTTACAGACGGGACAGATTTTTTTATATTCTTTACTTGCAGATTGACAATTTTTACATGGGTGTTGGTGATTAAACAAAAAAAGTGCTGCTTCCCTTGGGTCAGGACCAAGTTCTTGTAGTATTGACCATCCTCCGTTATTTATTTCTTTACAGGAGAAGAATTTTTTATTGCATTTAATTTTAGTTGCGGGATATGTTGCAGTTCCCTTGTTCATTAGAAAAAGTTCAGTCGATGTTGGAATATGAAAGCCTGGATTGTTTTTTTCAACATTTAACAGTAGATTGATAATATCAGCTGAATCTGATGGATCCAAATTCGAACGAGTAAATGATTCTTCTTTTTGAAATTTCCATTCAACATTGTCAAATTTTATTTTTGCGCCATATACTATTATTGATTCAAATTTAACAGATTGGGAAAAACAAGCTTGAAAACTTAAAAACACTAGCGAAATTATACTTATAATATTTCTCATTATTCTAAAATGTTAAATTTGAAATTGATTCTATCACGCCACAGAATATCAAAATAAATGGGGTGATCGATTTTATTATCATCAGCAATACTTGCCAAATGGTTCTGAATGCTATCATAGTAACCCTTGTTCTTGATACTTAAAAAACCAGTATTTGCTTTTAATTCAAATTTTTTGCGCTCATTATAAGTGAATAAACACGAAGAATTTAAAATAAATGAATCTAGAGGAACGCGCAAGAAATGAATTAATTGCTGACGGTAATTACTCAATTCATTTGAAACAAGAACTACATGCTCAACTATCAAATCAATTATTTTTCTCACTGCATTGTAATTGGAGAGTATTTCTGGTCTTACATTTTTGGAAAGTTCTTTTTTTAGAGTTTGCTCCAATTCATTGCTCAACAAATCAAAATCTTTAGCAGATTTACATTTTCTAAGCTGGTTGATAATTGAATCTTTTGAATTGATTAAAAAGCAATTGATAATCTCTTTCGGGCCACTTTTATTGACATCGATTCTATGAAATGCTCGCAGGGTATTACCGGAAATGATGCTTTTGGCTAAAGTATCATAATCTAGAGATTTAACAGCATTTAGCATGATGCTTTCGCCACTATCTTGAACTTCTTGAAGGGTACATTTTCTATCTTTTTCAATGTATATTGTATTCATTTTGTGGAATCTTACTTATTCAAAAATCATTTTGTCATTGTTGTAAAAAACTTCTTTTCCTTCAATATTATAATAGTGTTTAATGTTACAGAAAACACAATTCTCTTCAAATTTTGAAAACACTATTCTATGCACTGCACCTGAAAAATTTGTCGTTTTTCCATTTTCATCGAAATATGAAATTTCAGTAAGAATATTATTTTTATCATACTGTCTTTTTTCAGAACTAACGATCTTGTCTTCATTGTAATTATCGAATATATTCTTTTCAATAAAATTGTCTTTATTGTCATATTTTAAGATTATTTTTCTTGAAGAAGCATCAACATGACCAAGCCCCTCAATCCACCTAATTTGCCCAGTAAGTTGTTTTTCTTCTGCTTTAGGATAATATATCGTTCTCTCAACCAATAACCCTTTATGATAAGTACACTTTACGGTACTTTGTAGTTCATTTTTCTCATCGTAGATTTTAGATTCAATTTCTATAGTCTCATTTAATGTGTCGTATTTTTGTTTTGTAGTATATTTGTTAAGATATTCAAAATCATTGGTTGTACCAGGTTCAAATTTACTTACATGATAGTGTTGAATTAATTTTTGATTTATATCGAAGTAATATTTATCCCAATTTATATTTGAGCGTCCTGAACTGTATATGTTTAAATAGTTTGAAGTATCATAATCAACCATAAAAGGATCCAGAGAATCTCCGGTCAGCAAAAGAGAATCATAATCTAGAGGTAGATAATTTCTTCTATTATTATCTAAACGCATTTCAACAGAAGAAATTTCCAATTTCAAATTATTCATAGGACCGACTGTATTTATGGAAGTCAAACGATTTTTTTCATCTAGTTCTATATTACCATATTCGAAAAGTTCATTATTCTTGCCTCTACTTTCTTTTTCAATACAAATGCCAAAATTATTGTATTTATATGTGTTCTTATAGATTAGTTTGCCAACTAAATCATAATTATTATCTTCAATTAATTGTCCACTATTGTTATACAAATAACCATATAAATATCCTGACAAATTCGTTTTTTGAACTAATTTTCCTTCATCATTGTAAATATATTTTGTCCATCCTGCAAATTCTTTTGTATCCAGGGAAAACGAAGAATCAATAATTAATTTACCATTTTGGTAAAAGTGCTTAGTTAAGCTCCAATCATTTATAATGCTTTCAATACATAGATTTTGTGCATTATATTTCCATTCTTTTGACTGATAATAGTCGTTTTGGCCTTTATTTACTGGTTGATTATTTTTATCAAAACATGCTATTTTAACTTTATTGTTTTTTTCATCATATTTGAATTCAATTATGTCTGCTTGACGATCATAAACATCAGTATGATTAAATTCTATTTTAATGATATTGCCTTTTTTATCATAAGTTGTAATTGTTTGTAATATATCGTTATCAAATTTATCTATTGATCGTGATTTCAAAATTCTGCCTTTGTTGTCACATAAATAATTAACAATTATATCATTATTTGTACATCTTTGTAGAAATCCTCTTTTGTCATAAGAAAGTTTTAAATTATAACGATAATTATCATTGGTAATTGAGCTGATTTTACCATTTCTATATTCTACTTTATAATAATTAAAAGCAATAGAATCTCTTTCAAAAGGCCATATATGAGATATATATTCAAATAAATAACTATTAGGGTTTAAATCATTTGCTACTTGATTTTTAAAAAAATAGCTGTTGGGATAAAGAAAAAGTTCATGGTTAAAAATATTACCGTCACCATATGTTGCTTTTGTTAATTCTAATTCGCTGTTTAGATAATAAAGATCTTTAAAATACTTAGTTTCAATGTTATTTTGAGCAAACGAAATAGAGGTAAGTAGAATAAATAATAGTGTTGTTTTCATGGTTTTATTTTTGAGTTTATTTTTTGGGTTAGTTATCATTACCAAATATTATTTGCTTTAAAAGATTCTGGCACGTAAATAACACAAAACCTATATTCATTATCGATAGCGAAGTAGTTAATAAAAGAATCTTCAGAATTAATCCTTTTAGATACCACCATTCGTGGCGCGCCGGTTAGAGTATATCTAAACGATACGTCATCAATTTTTTGTTCCATAATTCTAAATGAGCCATTATAATCTTCATAGAAAAAAGCACATTTTAAGTCACTACTAAATAACCCGTCTTCTTTGTAAATATGATAGCATTTATCGACATTATCATTTAATTCGAAGTTGAATGATATAACTTCTGTTTTTGCTGGTAAAGCAAAAGCAACGATAGTTCCTACAACTCCAGAGATAATTGTTGTTGAAATAAAATCTTCATCAAAGACAAAAATTGAAAGAATAACGCCAATCCCCAGAGCAATAATGATTGTCCACATAATTTTAAGTGATTATTTAATTTTGTTTAATTATTTAGTCCTCAATTTTAAAATCTTTTGGTAAAATACCTTCAGCATTGCATCGAGGTCTTAGCTTGACTTTAAGTTCGTTACATCTTGCTGCCAAGTTTTTGTTGCTTGGAAACCAATAGATTTTAAAGCGACTTAAAATGGATCTATCTAAAAGAGAGAGGTCATTCCAATGGTTTTCTGCAAATAGGATTCGTTTTTCCGAAGTAATATAACCCGTACTTTTTTCAAGAATAGAGTAGTTAAAGTGTGAATTTAAAATCTTTGATTTCTCAATGGTGTGTCTACTTAATTCATTAAAGCCAATATTATTACCTCTTAAAGTAATGGTTTCTAATTGTCTTTTAATTCTCTCTACAGCATCTTGTTTATCAGCGTAGCCAATGTAAATCAGTTCTTCTCTGTATGTCAGAAAAAAGATGCCCGGTTTTTCTAATATTTCGTTGTAAAAACTGGTTACTTGAAATTCCAAATTAAGCGGAAATGCCTGATTATCTATTTCTTTAACCTCAAATAAGTCGCTTGCAGATAATAAGTTCATTAATTTTGTAATTTTGACTAACAAAACTAATTGAACAGTTTCAAAAAATCCTCGCTCAAAAATACTGATATTGAACTTTTAATTCTATATTTGAACTATTAATTCTTAAAACACACAAAATGATACAACAAGCAGAATTAAAATTGAAGCAACTACGTGAATTAAAAAACCTTACACAAGAGCACATTGCGACGCAATTAGGGTTGTCAACTCGCGCTTATTCGAAGATTGAAAGTGGAGAGACACAACTGACTATTAGCAGATTAAATGAGATATCTAAAATTTTAGAAATTGACCCCATGGAAGTATTGGGTTTTGATCACCAACAAATTTTTAATAATTGCTTGCAAGAAGGAAACATCGGTATAAACCATATAAGTATACCAGAAAAACTCATTGAGCAATATGAGAAACGCATCCAACAATTAGAAAGTGAAGTGGTGTTTTTGCGTACATTGGTTAAATAGGGAGAAGAATTTAGAAAGATTATTTTTTCAAATACTTACTTGTCTTTTCCCCCGTTGAATAATCCAATAAATAAGAATATTCAAAACAAAAACCAGTAAAGTGATTTTGTCAAAAGTGGTGGTATCTTCCATGAAATACCTCCATCGGAGAAAAAACAAGATCATTCCTGCATAAACGAGCAATGGAATAAAAATGAAATAATTGAAAATTCTACTCTTGCGCCAAATCAAAATCAATCCGATGAAAATTGTTCCCCAACAAATCGAGCTGATTAAATGATATTTGAGCAACAAGTTTAGAAATTCATAAGGTTGAAATCCAAGTAATTTTCCACGTTCGAATATCAAAGCTTCTACGTCGATTTTCTTTTCAGTAAATATTACTTCACGCATTGAAATACTTGCATACCCGATGAGGTGCCAAGCCAAAAAAATAAACCAAATGATAGCGTTGAAGTAGACTGTAAGGCGCGAGTAAATATCAGGTTTTTTATTTCCAAAAATTAAATCACGCAGTTTTAGTATCAATGGCAAAGCGCTGTTGAATTTCGTATGTTGCTCTAATTCTTCGTTAGTTTCCATAATTTCTACCCCAAAGTTACAAAACCCAAAACAAAGAGTATCTAATTCTCAATCCCAAAACCAAATAATTCTCCAATTTTCACTCTTCACTTTTCACTTTTAACTTTTCACTTTTAACTTTTCACTAATAAACTCTTAACTTTTCACTAATAAACTCTTTTTCCTTAAATTCGTCAAACATTTCAACTCAAAAAATCCGTGATCAAAAAATACAAATTTCCGATTTCTCATACATTGATTAGCATATTACGTGATGTCGATATTCGTGGGATTAGAAAATTATCCATCGTTTTGCCGCGTGTTTTATTGCCAGATTCAACTAAAATTGGCCCACATATTTTGCAAACCAATCATGGTTTTTTGATGAAAATTGATCCTTCAAAAGATGCTGGTGTCGAGTTAAGTTTATTTCAAACTGGAACGTATGAAAAGGGAACTCTTTATTTTATTACAACTTATTTAAATAGAGGAGATTGTTTTGTGGATGTTGGTGCTAATATTGGTTTGATGTCCATTTTTGCATCACAATGTGTTGGAAGTCCAGGTCAAATTTTGTCTTTCGAAGCTCACCCAGAAACGCATGAATTGTTATTGGAAAACATTCAATTAAATAAAATTGAGAATATTAAAACATTTAATTTTGCTTTAGGAAACGAATCCGGAAAGGCAACGATTTACGATAATTGGAATGTGAATCGCGGAGGCGCTTCGCTAGTGATTCATTCTGAAAATTCGACAGGTTTTGAAGTGGACGTGAAAACTTTAGATGAAGTTATCAATTCCGAATTTAAGCCTAAAATGATCAAAATAGATGTTGAAGGGTTTGAATTTCAAGTGTTAAAAGGTGCTGCAAACACCATCAAAATTTGCAAACCAATTTTAATTATTGAATTTTCCGTTTCGCGCGACAATCAGTACAATCCGTTTGAAATGATTGATTTTATTGAAAGTTTCGGTTTTTACGAAATCTTTAAATTGTCAGGTACTAAAGAACGAAAATCAAAATTAATTCGAATTAATTCACGGGAAGAATTTCCAAATCACGATAATGTTTTTTGTATCCCAAAAGTTTGATTATGAGAAATCTATTGCTTTTAATCTTAGTCTTTTATAGTTCACTCAACGTCATATCACAAAAGGTTACGGTATCTGCTTACAATGAAGCCAGGGATACGCCAATCGATGAGATGCTTAATGATCGAAGTTTTGAGGTTAAATTTTTAAATCAGCAAAATCTATATCCATTTTTGAAATTGCAAAAGATGGAAATTGGAGTTACGCTTCCGCTCAATATCAATGGAAAAGTGCGCAATTTTATCGATCGATATTTAAGTGATACAAATTATTTAATCAATCCATATTTGGAATGGGAGTTGAAAGTTGAAGCCAGATTCATTTTTGAAAATGACACATTAAATCCGATTTTGGTCGATGGATTTTATTTGCAGAACTACCAATCTTTCATGAAAAATCCTTTGCCTGAACCAAAAAATGGTGCTTATTATACGGATGAAGAATATTTTAAACTGGGTGGTTGGCGAAAGTTAGAAAATCAATTTCCTTTTCACATTCGTTTTGCCCCACCAGAAGCTGGAAGTTGGAGAATGCAAATTCGCATTCAAACTGTCGACGATTTATTTTGGTCGCCAATTTTTGATTTTTATGTCGATGAAAGTGAAAATCATGGTTACGTTCAAGTTGGCGAAAATAAACGGTTTTTGGAGTTAGACGGCAATCCTTTTTATCCAGTTGGGATGAATACACCTTGGCCAGAAACTGCACCTGAGTTTGATTCTACTTTGTTTTCCTATAATATTATTAAAGAGCAAGATAAGACTTGGTATCGTCCAGAAATGTATCGAGATAAAGGATTTTGTGTTCCACGAGTTTATGATAAATACAAAGATATTTGGTCTAAAATGAGTGAAAGTGGAGTCAATTATGTGCGTACAATCATGAATCCAATTTCAACCGAAATAGAATGGGAAAAGTTGGGCGATTACACAAATCGACTCAATCAAGCACAAGAAATGGATGAATTGCTTGAATTTGCTGAATCGAAAAATCTCTTCATTCATTGGGATTTAGCGATACATTATACTTTCAAATTTAATGTCTACTATCTCACGCAATGGGATTGGATCGACAATGATGGTACACCTTCTTATTGTTACAAAAAAGCTTTCAACTTGGAAAAACCAATCGAGTTTTTCTCAAATGATGACGCTAAAAAATATTACAAACAACGTTTGAGATATATCATGGCACGTTGGGGATATTCACCCAATATCGCTGCATTTGAAATCATGAGTGAAATCAGTAATATTGGATCCACAGCGGATGACAATAACGAATTTTACAATAAAAACACCCAGGTTTTTCAAGATTGGCAAATTGAAATGGGTGACTATTTGAAATCATTGTATCACGGAAAAATTCACTTATTAACTGCAAGTTATAGTGGAGAAATGAGCCAAAAAGACAGTACATTTTTCAAGTCAAAATCCTATGATTTTATGACCAGTAACGTGTATGATTTTGGAACACCAGACTTTTCGAAGTTTTTCGCCAAAGTAGTTTCCAAAAGATTGTTGAACGAAAGTCAAAAAGAGCTTTCTGAAAATGCATACAATGTTCGGATTTCTGAAAAATCTGGGGAAAATGTCTTTTCTTATAATATCAAGCCTTTGATGTTTTCAGAGTCAGAACCGATTGATTGTGTCAGAAATTGCGAACGATCAGAAATTGAAATCAATCGCAGTCAATGGCAAAGTTTGTTTTCGGGTTTGGCAGCGTCACTTTCTTGGTCAAGTTGGTATAAAACTGACAATTATAAGGTCTACGGACAAATGCAAAAATGGATTTCAACGGTTGATTTTCTTTATGGCGATTGGCATCCTGGTGCGAGTGAATTGTACGAAGCTGATTCGCTGAAACGCTGGAATTACAATGCAAGTTATGCCAAAGCGATGGACGCAACTTGGCGAAAAGCTGATTTGTCCTATTTGCGTTCAGGTTATAAATCGGAAGCAATTGGTGTAATAACCAATAAAACATACAATTTTTATAACCGAGATACCTGTGTGACAATTCCAGTTGAGATTCAGCATTTGTTAAAGAGAGAAGCGGTCAATTTGAAAAAACAAAAATTGAAAATCAAAGGAATGAGAAGAGGAACATATCAGATTGACTATTATTTGCCAGAAAATCAAGAGGAACCTATTTTTACATCAGTTCAGTCGGGGAGAAATATTGACATTGATTTACCTTCAATTGCTGCAACAAATGAAGGATATATTGTGCTTTTCAGGGTTGGTTGGCACGCAAAAAGATAAAAATCATCTAAATTTCTATCGTGTTATTCCAACTGACAATCATTTCTTTCGTTCTGATTTCACTTTTATCTTGTGTGTTTAACAAGTAATGTTTGAACTGAAGTGTTTTATCAAAAGAATCAATGTAATGCAATGATTTGATATACTCACTTTTAACAGTTTGCGAAGCTTTCATTTCAATGCATTGAATTTTCAATCCTCTTTCGATTATCAAATCAATTTCATTTCCGTTGCTGTCTCTCCAGAAATAGTAATTTTTGATTTCACCATTATTTTTGTGGTTTTTGATGATATCTACTAGAGCATAATTTTCAAAAATTGCACCTTTGTAATTGGAAGTAATCAATTCTTCTTCATTTTCAATTCCAAGAAGATAGCAAACTAATCCCGTATCATAGAAATACAGTTTAGGAGATTTTACGATACGTTTAGAAAAATTTTTATGCCAAGGTTTCAATGTGAAAGCGATGTAACTCGTTTCTAAAATAGACAGCCACCGTTGCACCGTTTTAATGTCAATTCCCAAATCCTTTGAAATGGTGTTCGCATTGAATATTTGCCCAACATGATGCGCACAAATATTAATGAATTTTCGGAATGTCGATAAGTCATGCACATTAACCATGCTGCGAACATCTCTTTCGATGTAGGTCTGAATATAAGATGGATAAAAATCATTCGGTGCGATTTCTTTGTCAAACGTGCGTGGATATCCGCCTTGAATGATTGATTCAAAAACATTCAGTTTTTTTACAGCTTTTATCTCTGCATGGCTGAGAGGCAACAATTCAAGGATGTAAACCCTTCCCGCCAAACTTTGAGTTACTTTTTCTAACATCAAAAAGTTCTGTGACCCACTCAAAATATATTGTCCAGTTTTTCCTGATTCGTCAACGATTTGTTGGATATATGAAAATAATTCAGGCGCATTTTGTGCTTCATCGATAATTACTTTGTCATCATAAGTTTCTAAAAATCCTTTCGGATCTGTTTGCGCAAAATAAAGCATATCAGGATTTTCCATGGAAACATACCGATAGTCTGAAAATACCAACTTACTCAAAGTTGTTTTCCCAGATTGTCTCGGTCCTGTGAAGACCAAAACTGGAAATTTTTGAGCCATTTTCAATATTTTCTGATATGCCAATCGTTGAATCATAAACCAAAAATAATACATTTTATGTAATTATGGAATATTTTTTATGTAAATATGGAATTTTATTTATGTAATATTGGAATTTAACCTATGTAAATATGGAATTTTTTAACAAAATGACATTTTAATACCAATCAAACTTGAATTGAAAATCAAATTACGACATTTTGTCACTCTCAGTCCCTTGGCATAGTGATTGACGAAATGACGTGTCCACATGGATCAAATTGTAATAAATTTAAAATTATGAAAACAGGTCAAATTAATGTTCAGACGGAAAATATTTTTCCAATCATTAAAAAATTCTTGTATTCAGACCACGAGATATTTTTAAGAGAGTTGGTTTCGAATGCAGTAGATGCTTCTCAAAAAGTGAAAGTATTGGCTTCGACAGGCGAATTCAAAGGTGAAGTAGGCGATTTGAAGGTAGAAGTTGTATTAGATAAAGAAGCGAAAACATTAACCATTTCAGATCATGGAATTGGAATGACAAGCGATGAAATTGACAAATACATCAATCAAATTGCATTTTCTGGAGCAGAAGAATTTGTGAAACAATACGAAGGAAAAGAAGGTGCTGAAAGTATCATCGGTCACTTTGGATTGGGATTCTATTCAGCTTTCATGGTTTCTGAAAAAGTACAAATCAGAACTTTATCTCGCCATGAAGGTTCACAAGCTGTTCAATGGGAAAGTAATGGTTCACCAGAATATACTATCACAGATATTGAAAAAACAGACAGAGGAACAGATATCATTTTGTATATCAATGAAGAATCTATTGAGTTTTTAGAAAAAGCGCGTATTCAAGGGATTTTGGATAAATACTGTAAATTCTTACCAATTCCAGTCATTTTTGGTAACAAAACAGAATACATCGATTCTCCTGAAGGTGAAAAAGACGACAAAGGAAATGTAAAACGAGTTGCGATTGATGTACCAAATCAAGTGAACAATCCTTCACCAGCTTGGACAAAAGCGCCTATCGATTTGAAACAAGAAGATTACAATGCTTTTTACAGAGAATTGTATCCAATGACTTTTGAAGATCCATTGTTTCATATTCATTTAAATGTAGATTATCCTTTCAACTTGACAGGGATTTTATATTTCCCAAAAATCAAGGAAAATGTAGAAGTTCAACGCAATAAAATCAATTTGTATAGCAATCAAGTATTTATTACTGATAGCGTTGCAGAGATTGTTCCTGAATTTTTGACATTGCTACACGGGGTAATTGATTCTCCAGATATTCCTTTGAATGTTTCTCGTTCTTATTTACAAAGCGACAGCAATGTGAAAAAGATTTCAAGTCACATCACTAAGAAAGTAGCTGATAAATTGGCTGAAATGTTCAAAAAAGACCGACCAGATTTTGAATCTAAATGGGAAGATTTGAAAATCTTTGTTGAGTATGGAACACTTTCAGACGATAAATTTGCTGAAAAATCTAAAAGTTTTTCTTTAGTTAAAAATACCGAAGGAAAATACTTTACAATTGAGGAATACAAAGAAAAAATCACTGCTTTACAAACAGATAAAGACGGAAAAATCATTGTACTTTACACCAATGATGCAGAAGCACAATTCGGTTTTGTGAAAGCTGCAAAAGATCGTGGATATGATGTCTTGTCTTTGGATGGGCCATTGGTTCCACATTGGATTTCCAAAATAGAGCAGGAAGGTTTGAACCTAACTTTTGCAAGAGTTGATGCGGATACTTTGGATAAATTGATTAAAAAATCTGAAGAAATTCCATCTAAACTTTCGAAAGAAGAAGAGGAGCAATTGCAAACTGTTTTTGAAGGTTCTGTTAACAAAGAGAAATTCAAAGTTGAATTTTCAAGCATGAGTGAAACGGAAGCGCCAATTATTGTGACGCAGCCTGAGTTTATTCGCAGAATGATGGAACAACAAAAAATGGGTGGCGGTGGCTTTTTCGGTGCTTTCCCTGAAACATATCAATTGGTTGTCAATAGCAATCACCCGAAAGTAGGTGAATTATTGAAATCTGATGATACGCAACGCGCTGATAAAGCAAAACAATTGACTGATTTAGCACTACTTTCTCAAGGAATGTTGAAAGGTGAAGCATTGAATCAATTTATTGAAAGAAGCATAGAATTGGTTTAAAAAAGTATAAATTTGCCATGTATAATTAATGCATGGCATTTTTTTGTCCAAGAGTTAAAATTGATAACCGGTGGTTTTTAAAAATCACCTAAAAAGTTGAAGATTTGTTTAAATTGGTAGGAGCTATCGGAGGATTTTTACTCTTAGGTAGAAGTTTTTTTGGAGGATTTGTGGGATTCGTTGTTGGCGGATTTATTGATAATTTACTAACATCCAACGTTTCTCAAAAACAAGGTGCAACTGGCGGAAATAGAAGTGGTTTTTCAGCCGATGATTTATTTTCGTATTACCAACAAAGAACGACAAATACCGATTTTGCGACTATGTTGATTGCACTTTCTGCAGCCGTAATGCGCGCTGACGGGAAAGTATTGAAAGCCGAGTTAGATTTTGTAAAATCTTTCTTTCGACAACAATTTGGTCCGCAATTTTCAACAACGCATTTACAAACATTGAAACGTTTCTTGGATTCTGACGATATTCCGTTGGAACAAATTTGTCAAGATATCAGAATGCGAACACAAGAGGAAGTGCGTGTTCAATTGTTGCATTACCTTTTTGGAATTGCGAAATCTGACGGACATGTTCAGGAATCTGAAATGTTGATTTTGAAAAGAATTGCGCAGTTGATGGGTGTTCCAAACATGGATTTCGAAAGTGTCAAAAACATGTTCTACCGCGATGTGAATTCTGATTTCAAAGTATTGGGATTAGAAGCAACTGCGACAGATGAAGAAATCAAAAAAGCATATCGTCAAATGGCAATTCGATATCATCCTGACAAAGTAGCGCAGATGGGTGAGGAATACCAAAAAGGCGCCAAAGAAAAGTTTCAAAAAATTCAAGAAGCTTACGACAATATCAAGAAAACAAGAGGTTTGAAATAAAAAAAACTCGATGAGCAGTCATCGAGTTTTTCATTTGGTATTGTTTTTACAATTAATCAATAATCGTAATTGATTCAATTTTATCACCTTCGCGAATCGCGTCGATCACTTCCAATCCTTCATAAACTTTTCCAAAACAAGTGTGATTTCTGTCTAAGTGTGAAGTTTGTCTTCTGCTGTGGCAAACAAAAAATTGTGAACCTCCAGTGTTTCTTCCTGCGTGAGCCATTGACAAAACGCCACGGTCGTGGTATTGGTTTTCGCCAGTCAATTCGCAATCGATTTTGTATCCTGGTCCTCCAGCTCCTGTTCCTTTGGGACATCCGCCTTGGATAACGAAATCAGGAATTACACGGTGCCATGATAAACCGTTGTAGAAACCGTCTTTGGATAATTTTACGAAATTTGCCACTGTATTTGGTGCATCATTTTCGTAAAATGCAACCTTCATTTCGCCTTTATTTGTCTTAATAATTGCTTCCATTGATATAAATTTTTAGCAAAAATAATCAATTGAATCTGATTTTAACCTGACTTTGAATAATCGAATTCAGGTTTTTAAACTTAATCGAAATAATCTATCTTTATTTCCAAAGATTTTGGTTAATTTCGAAACTGAAAACAAAAGTTCGAATTGATTTTTTGATAATTTGATTCTTTTTTGAATCAAAGAAAAAAGTTGTTTCAAAACCATAATTTATGAGTTATTTGTTAATTAAAGTAGGAAGGGCAGAGGACAATGACGTTGTTTTAAACGACCCTACAATTTCTAAGTATCATCTTGAGATTTTCGTGGATGTTGAAGGAAATGTTTTTTTGACAGATTTACAATCTAAATTTGGCACCAAAGTCAATGGAAGTCTAATCAATGATTCCGTTGAGTTGAATCCATTTGACAAAGTCACAATTGGTGATGAAATTCCTTTCAATTGGAAAAAACACGTTGAACAAGATCAAAAAAACACGATTACAGTTGGTCGTTCGCACAAAAACGACGTGATTTTGAACCTTCCTTATGTTTCTGAAAATCATTTGCAGCTTTTTAGAGACAAAGACGGAAATATCTTTATCACTGATTTAGATTCCGCAGAAGGAACATTTATCAACGGTGTCAGATTAAATGGAATTGCGCTTTTGAATCCAAAAGATAAAGTGAAATTGGGAACCGAATTATTTCATTGGAAAACTTTGTATCCAGATTTACAAGTAATTGAACCAATCACTGAAATTAAAGAAGAAGTAAAACCTGAAATCAAATTGCCTGAAAAAGAAGCCGAAAAAATCAAACAACCTTGGTATATTGAGCACAAAGATTTGATTATCATTTATGGCATCGATTTGTTGCTTATTTTGTTGATTTCTTGGAGCATGAAATAAAAAAAACTGCTTCCTTTTGAGAAACAGTTTTCGATTATCTTAAAATCCTAGGTTTAATTTTGAAACAAAGGATATTCTTTCATTTTTGCATTGATTTCAGCTCTTACTCTATTGATTACGTTTTCATCATTTACATTCGATAGTACGTCATCAATCCATTTCACAATTTGAACGATGTCGTTTTCCTTCAAACCACGTGTTGTAATAGCCGCAGTTCCAACTCTAATTCCAGAAGTCACGAATGGTGATTCAGTATCAAAAGGAACCATGTTTTTGTTCACTGTAATATCTGCTTTTACTAATACGATTTCAGCATCTTTTCCGGTCACATTTTTAGAACGCAAATCAATCAACATGCTATGGTTTTCTGTTCCTCCAGAAATTACTTTATAACCCAGTTGTACAAATTCTCTCGCCATGACAGCTGCGTTTTTTTGAACTTGTTGCATGTATGTTTTGTATTCTGGAGATAAAGCTTCTTGAAAAGCAACCGCTTTAGCAGCAATCACATGTTCCAACGGTCCGCCTTGAATTCCAGGAAAAACAGCTGCGTCTAACAAGGCTGCCATCGATTTCAAGTTTCCATTGTTCCATTTCAAACCAAATGGATTGTCAAAATTGTGACGCATCATGATGATTCCACCTCGTGGTCCACGCAACGTTTTGTGTGTTGTTGAAGTAACGATATGGCAATGATCTAAAGGATCTGATAATAATCCCGCAGCGATTAAACCTGCTGGATGTGAAATGTCAGCCAAAATAATAGCACCAATTTCGTCAGCTACTTTTCTAATTCGAGCGTAATCCCAATCACGGCTATATGCAGACGCACCGCAAATAATCATTTTTGGTCTTTCTTTTCGTGCAACTTCTTCCAATGCATTGTAATCAACCAATCCAGTTTCTTGATCAACACCATAGAAAAACGGTTGGTATAATTTTCCTGAAAAATTGACAGGCGAACCATGCGTTAAATGCCCTCCATGAGACAAATTAAATCCCAATATTTTATCGCCAGGATTTAAACAAGCTAAGAAGACGGCAGCATTTGCTTGCGCACCAGAATGAGGTTGAACATTGGCCCAGGTAGCACCAAAAAGTTCACACAAACGGTCAATCGCTAATTGTTCAACTTGATCAACAACTTCACAACCACCATAATATCTTTTCCCTGGAAGTCCTTCAGCATATTTATTCGTCAAAACGGAACCCATCGCTTCCATCACTTCATTGCTTACAAAATTCTCTGAAGCAATTAGTTCAACTCCATGTAATTGACGATTTTTTTCAAGATTGATTAAATCAAAAATTTGTTGGTCTCTTTTCATATTTTCAAAAAAAGCGATTGAATACCTTATTTTTTATAATTAATCTGTTGAATTAATTTCAAACCTTCGTCTAAAGATGTTAAAGGTTTATATCCAGTCAATTTCAGTAATTTAGCAGAACTTCCAACCCTTCTTTCAACTTCGTAATCGTAGCGTTTTTTAGGTGCATCAATAAAAATGATTTCAGATTCAGAATTTGCAATTTCTTTGATTTTCACAGCCAATTCACTTATGCACCATTCTTCTTCGTTCGCAATATTAACGATGTGGCATCCTTCTAATTCCATTAATCTTACGCAAGCTTCAACTGTATCGTCGATGTATGTAAAATCTCTGGTTTGTTTTCCAGTTCCAAAAACAGTTATTGGTTCGTTTTTCAAAGCTTGTTCAAAAAACAAAGGAACAACCATTCGATTATCTTGGTTATGACCATAAACATTGAAAAAACGAAGTGAGATAACATTCAAACCCTTTTCTTCATGGTGTGAAGCCAAATAAATCTCATTGTATCTTTTTGCCATTGCATAAGAAGTTGTTGGATCAACCAAAACCTCTTCTGTTAAAACATTTTCAAATGCTGAGTGACCATAAATCCCGCTTGTTGAGGCGTACATGATTTTCTTGATATTATTGAATTCAGCCGCCATAATAGCATTTCTAGTACCAATAACTTCAACATCCATCGTTTCAACAGGATTGTCAGCAACGATATCCACTCCCAAAACTGCAGCAAAATGGATGATTAAATCGCAACCTTTTGAAGCATCAATCATCAATTGAGCATCTCTAACATCTCCTTTGATAAAATTGATTTTGGAATAAGTATCCTTATCTAATTTATTTCCACGAAGTAAAGAATCTAAAACGGTGATTTCATGTCCCTCATTTACAAGTCTTTTTGTTAAATTACTTCCGATAAATCCTGCTCCTCCTGTGATTAAAATACGCATACTAAAAAATTTTAACACAAATATAGTAGTTTATACTCTTTTAATAGCATAAAGTGTATGTGTAATCTCTTTTTTAGATTCATTTAAAATACCAGATTCTATTAATGTATCAATTCTGACTTGCCCTGAGGCATGTATAATTTGACTATTTTCCAAGATGATACCAACATGAATAACCTTTCCTGCTTGGTTGGTGAAAAACGCCAAATCTCCAGGTAATTTTTGTGAAAATTCAATGGATAAACCCAATTCTGCTTGTTGATATGCATCTCTGGGTAAATTGATGTCGAAGAAACGATAAACAATTTGAGTAAAGCCAGAACAATCGATACCAAAAGGACTTTTACCTCCCCACAGGTAGGGAGCGTTAAGATATTCTAAGGCTAATTCAGTATTCGTATTGAACACTAAATTTGGAAGTGGATCTACAAATGAAAAAACATGTTGACCAATTTTAAAATCTTGATTTGAATCTCCCACAAAAGCTCCTCGTGAAATCCATTGAATACCCCAAGGTGTTTGTAATTTTCTCAATAAATTGGTTTCCAAGGTTTGATTGTCTAACCAGCGTGTCGATTCTTTTGGAGTAAGGAGTTCCAAATGTTTAACATCAATCCAGCCTTCATAATTGTCTTTGTAAATAATAATTTTGCACCAAGATTTTTCAAATTCATGAACTTCAAAAATTTCTCCAAAAAGCAATTGAGTAACTATTTCTGATGCATCACTATTTGAGCTTCTCACAGGTGAAATATTAACCTTACAAAATGCCAATTGCACAGTCATTATTTTTTAGGAAAATTTTGATGTGACAAAACATTTAGTGCTTGTTGAACGTGTCTTTCGTTATGATAAGCAACAAAAAGAAGGGCATCTCCTAATCTTAATTTGATTATCTTACTCATTGAAATTGGCACTTTTACCTTTCGAATATTCACTGATGCAGCTTTTTCAATAATTTCTAGCAAATCTTTTTGTCCATTTTCGAATAATTGAATATCATTTTCGTGCAACAATGAAGGTTCAATAGTGGGATTATAATTTCTCGCTGAATTAAACTTTCGTTTTACATTTTTAGCGTTTCCTAATTTCATAGATTTCCACGCTGAGCGACCTAAAGGTGAAGATTGATATAATTCTTTTGGTTCTGTAAATCTTGTTTTACTTATGCGACTTAAAAATGCATGGTGATAAAATAGCGCATATTGATTTAAATGAGCAAAGATTTCTTGCACATTCCAAGCATGTTCTGTCGCTTTCCAGTTTTTTTGTTCTTTTGAAAGATGAGAGAATTTTTTCTTCAAAACTTCTAAATTGTTTTGAGTGATTGTTCTTACTTCTTTCAATAATTCTGTAGATGTCATGGTAATCAATTTCTCTCCCCAAAGTTAAATGGAATTGTTTACAGAAGCAAGAAATAACAATTCATTGTGAAAAATGATGTTTAATTTTTTAGGAATCTAAATTCGGGAATTCAAAAATGTACTTAGTAACAGGTTTGTCTGAAAAAGACATAGAACCCTCTAACTGCTCTGTCAAGGCATCTATTAATTCCATTCCAAATGAATCTTTTCTGGTAGGAATTTTCCAAGTTCCATTATCTTCGTATGACAAAACAAAGATTCCTTGTTCCATTTTTTGCAGTTTGATATCAATTTTAGCAGCATTGTTTCCACAAAAAGCATACTTCAAAGAGTTTGAAAGTAGTTCGTTGAATATAAGCGCTAAAGGCACAATAGGGCGCATGCCTAAGGTTTCTATACTACAATAAATTTTAATATCGATAGGAAATGCAACTTGATAAGAACTTAATAGGTCATTCGAAAGACTGTTGAAATACTCTTCTATATTTATTTTTGAAAGTTCTTCAGATTGATACATTTTTTCATGAATCATAGACATTGCAATCACACGATTGGTTGTTTCTTGAAATTTTGAAATGGCTTCTTCATTTTCAAGTTCGCGGGATTGTAAGCGCAGTAAACTTGTAATAACTTGTAGATTATTTTTTACACGATGATGAATCTCTTTCAGCATCATGGTTTTTTCTTCATTCTGTTTGTTGATTGTATCAAATTGAGTTTGCAATTTTTCACGCGCTTCTTTAAGATTATTTTGGGCAAATTGATTCGTTTTGATATTCTGATAACTCAAATAAAAAACAATCATGAAACAAAAGAAAACATTTATGGAAACCCCAAATAGTTGATCATTTGTTAAATCATGAATCATTGGAATTTGGGTGTTGAACGTAAAAAAATAAAAACTAGACAGTGAAATTCCGTGAATCAAAGCGATAAAAACGCCCCAGTTTTTTCCAACCGACATGAAAGTAAATAGGATGTTGATTATCATCCATAATCCATCTATTAAATGGGGCTGACCTTCTATTCCAAAAAGAGTAATTAGGCACATGACTGCACCGAACAGGTTAAAGTATAGGGTAAATGTTTTGTATTTTCCAGTTTTTCGAATGTAAAGAAATGAAAAGAAAACAACGAAAAAACCGATAAAACTTAACACGCTGTATTTTACACCATAGTCAATGATTAAAATTAGACCTAAAATTCCGAGCACTGTTGTTAAAAAAAGCGCCATTCTGTAGGCTAAAATATAACCAGCTTCATCAAAAAAGTCGTCAAATTCTCTTTTTGGAGCTTGAAGAACAGTCAGTAATGTAGCATATAATTTTGAAATCATTGTCAGTTTCCATTTAAATCGGAGATCAAAATTAGGTTTTTTAATTGAAGTTTTGGTAAATTAAGCATACTTCTTTGATACATAGAGCAATCTTTACTAAATCATTTCATTTTCGTAAAAGAATGTTTACTTTCGGAAAAAAGTTCCGTCTTAATATAAAATTTTTTAATTTGAAGTACTTTATATTAATTTTAATTTCAGCTTTTAGTTTTACAAGTTTTGGACAAGCAAAAACCAAAAATCAATCTGAATTGGATGTCTTAAAAAAACGAATAAGACAAAGTACCTATTATGATTCGATAGCGGTGTTTCAAAATGGTGCAAAAGCGATTGTTTTGGCTCGTCGTATGAATTCTTTGAGTGAGGAAGGACTCATTTATCAATATTATGGTAATTTTTACTTTTTTTCTAGAAATATCCAAAAGGCTAGAGAATACTACCAAAAGACAATTGAAATAGCCAAAAAAGCAGGGGATAAAAAATTGCAAAATTCAACTGAAATAAGATTGGCATTTATGCTCAGTGATGTTGATAAATTAGCAGCAGAGAAGAAATTTAATTATCTTTTGGAGGAAGCTATTAAGAACAATTTTTTAGAAAATACTGTCGAGGCTTATAACGGAATTGGAATTATTTATGAAGATAGAAAAATTCATGATGAAGCCCTGAAGTACTACCTTAGGGCACTTAAGGTGGCTGAAAAAAATAACCTTCAATATCAGCAAGCTATCGTATTGAATAATATAGGTTTAGTGAAATTTTATAATAAGCAATCTAAAGAAGCGAAAATAGATTTTGAGCGCGCTTTGGTTTTAGCTATCAAGGCAGAAGAATCAAGATTAGCTATCAGTTTGCACAGTAATTTGGGATTGGTGAATGATGAACTAAAAAATTTCACAGAGTCCATTAAACATTACAAGGAAACTTTAAGAAACGCCAGAAAATTAGGCTTTCCTACTGCTACTGCGGTTGCGATGATAAATTTAGCCAATAGTTATTTTGAAAATAAGCAGTATGATCAGGCAATGAAAAATTGCGATTCTGCGCTTTCTATTTTTAAGAAATACAATGAAATGGAGTTTATCGGTCAATCTTTTTTGTTGAGGGCATCCATTAATACGGAAATCGGGAATTTAAAATTAGCTCGTGTAGATATCGATTCAGTTTTAATGTTTTACAAAAGCTATCCAAATCCGAGAGACTATGCTTTGTCCTTTCAAGTGCTAGCTTCAATTTTTGAAAAGGAAGGGAATTATAGGAAAGCATTAGAATACACCAAGAAGTTTGACCAACTTGATGACAGTTTATCGGATATTTCAAACCAAGATAAAATGGCTGAAATGCAAGTGGTGTATGGAAAAGAAAGAATTGAATCAGAACTTGAAAATGAAAAGAGTAAAAATTCCTTATTGCAAAAAGAGAATGAATTAAAAAGAATTCGTCTGCGCTTTGTGTTGATTCTAGGTTTTTCAATTTTGGTCCTTGGAATTGGATTAATTTTTATTCGCTCCGTAATTATTACTAGACGACAACAAGTGGTTTTTTCACAGAAGTTAATCGAGAATATTGATGAAGAGCGAAGCAGGATTTCCAAAGATTTACATGACAATATTGGTCAATCTTTGTCTGTCATCAAATCAAAAATTAATATGTTCAATACCAGTAGAATTCAATCCATAGAGGGGCTGGATGTTGATTTGGGAGACGTAATTAATCAAACAAGAAGTATTTCTCATCATTTGCATCCTGCTTTTTTAGAAAAAATAGGACTTTCAAGATCATTGGCTTCGCTGATGGAGAAGGTCCAAGAAAGTACTGGTATAGTTTGCAGTTTGGAACTATTTAAAGAAATCGAATCTCTGCCCATTGATACTAAAACACAAATTTATCGAATCATTCAAGAATGTGTGAACAATACAATCAAACACGCACAAGCCTCCGCACTGAAGATTTTAGTTTATAAACAAGATGAAAATTTTATGCTTGAATACAAGGATAATGGTATTGGTATGAGAGATGTGCCGAATGCAGATTCTGGAATAGGTATTCTAACTATCAAAGAGCGAGGCAATAAATTGAATGGAAAAGTAAGTTTTATTTCCAATGCAAACGGATTTAGATTAATTTTGAAATTTTAAAAGATAGTTTTTAATGCCATGGAAACGATGCACGTAGCAATAGCAGATGATCATCCAATTTTTAGAAGTGGACTCAAATTCTTGCTTGAAACTTCTTTTAAAAACATTGTTATCGATCAATTTGAAAATGGCGATGAATTACTTGAATTTGTAAAAACCTCAACTCCAGAGATTATTATTGTGGATATCGACATGCCAATTAAAAATGGTTTAGAGGTTTGTGAATTAATTACCCAAATGGAAATTGATTCAAAAGTAATTGTATTGACAATGTATAAGGACATTGAAATGCTTAAATTGGCATTTTATAATGGCGCTCGTGGTTACCTTGTGAAAGACAATACTTCCGAAGAACTTGTTGATTGTATTCAAACTGTGCGAGAAGGAAAAACCTACATGGCAAAAGATGTTCGAGAGCTTGGAGCGAATTTATTCAGCAATGACAAGGCAAAATTTCAAATTTCGGAATTGATCGGAAGTCTGACCCAAACTGAATTAAAGACATTGAAACTGGTTAGTCAAAAATTGTCAAGCAAAGAAATAGCTAATTTATTATTTGTTTCTGTCAAATCCGTTGAAAATTATCGTTCTAGGATATGTAAAAAATTAAATCTTGATGCAAGAAACAATAGTCTTTTGCTTTGGATAATGGATAATAAAATTATCCTCGACAGTATCAAGGAATTTGATTGAATTAAACTTAATTGTACTTTTTGAGGGGGCAGCCCCACTATTCAATCTTTCAATGTTTTCTATTTTTACTTTTCGTTACAGCAACTAGAAGAAACGGAAATTTAATCCATTCGACTGCATTATGTTTCTTCTTTTTTTGCTAAAAAAATTGAACTTAAATTGCTAATTAACGCTGAAAGCATGTCAAAATTCAACGCATTATTACTTTTGTTTATCTTAAACATTGGAATAGTTTCTTCTCAAAATTTGGTGATCAATCCAAGTTTTGAAAATACAGCAAACGGATGTTCTGGTTTTCCTTTCCCAGTAGAGGGATTCACTGATTTGAATGATTGGGATAATGCCAATTCAAATGCTCCAGGTGATTCATGTTCCTCTCCAGATTTATTTTCCACTTGTAACCAAGGAATTACAAACATTCTTGGAGTACCGGGAAATGCATTGGGCTATCAAAATGCTAGAACTGGAGATAAGTACGCGGGAATTATTAATTATTCTGCTCCTTTTGGATTAAATGATCAGTATAGAGAATATATTCAAGGACATACAAGTTCAGCGCTTGTAGCAGGACAAACTTATTGTGTTTCAATGTTTGTTAGCTTGGCAAATGGTTCTCCTTGGGCTTGTAATAATATGGGTGTTTATTTTTCAAATACTCAATATATGCGAGATGCATGTGCTGGTTCTAGTCCTAGAATTAATGTTACTCCCCAGTTAAATTATTCTTGTGCTGTTATTAATGACACTACCCAACAATGGTTCAGAATACAATGGAATTATGTTGCCGCAGGAGGAGAGCAGTATTTTGTAATTGGAAATTTTTTCAATGATGCAGGAACCAATTCTGTAAGTACTGGTGCAACCAGTTTGCAAAACCAGTTTGCTTATTATTATATTGATGATGTAAGTATTGTACCTAATACTTGTTGCTTTGCTGATATAACACCAGTGGGAACTGTTTGCTTGACCGATGCTCCAATGGTCTTAACTGCTGCAGCTCCAAATTCAGGAGTTAGTTGCACCGCCTCACCAGTAACTGGCACATGGAGTGGACCTGGAATGTCAGCAACTGGAACCTTTACTCCTGCAAATGCTGGACCAGGTGTGCACACCATCACTTTTACATTAAGTTGTGGAACAGCTGTTACCACATCAATTACTGTGAGTCCTTGTGTTTCTCTTTCTGTTTGTGTGGAAACCAATGGAAATTTAATAGCTTCAAATGGTGTTTCTCCCTATGCTTGGCAAAATCAAACTACTACACAAGACTGTAGTGCTTGTTTGTTTGGTTGCGCCATTCCTCCAGGTTGTGCTGTAAATGTTACTTCATGGGCAACTTTCGCAACTGGTAACTCTATACCTGCTCCATCAACATTTCCTGTACAAGTTGTTGATAATGCAGGAACTACTTTACTTATAACTAGTTTGGCTTCTATACCAGCTTGTTCTGCAAATCCTTGTCCAACTATTAATGTTACAATTTCTTCTCAAACGGATGTCAGTTGTGGATCAACTAACAATGGCTCTGCAACTGTAGCTGCCTCTGGTGGTACAGCCCCGTATCAATATTTGTGGACTCCAGGAAATTTGGTCGGGCCATCACAAAGTAGTTTAAGTGCAGGAACGTATACTGTTTCTGTTTTAGATGCTGCATCTTGTACTGGTTCAACAATTGTTACAATTGGTCAAGCTACAACTTTAAACTTAACAATGAGTTCAACCCCTGCCACCTGCGGGCTTGCAAATGGAACAGCTACAGTGGTTGCTTCTGGTGGTACAGGAGCATATTCATATACTTGGTCACCAATAGGAGGTACCTCAGCCACAACCACTCCTGTTGCAGGTGGAGTAACATATACAGTAAATGTAACAAATGGAAGTTGCTCCGGCTCCAATTCAATTTTAGTAGGGACCTCAAATGGAATTACCGCGACATCCAGCACTGTGGGTTCAAATTGTGGAGCAAGTAATGGAAGTGCCACTGTAAACCCTTCTGGTGGAACTTTACCTTATTCTTTTGTTTGGTCTCCTTCAGGAGGAAATGCTGCAACAGCAAGTAACTTGAGCAGTGGCCCATACTCAGTGTTAATTTCTGATGCTACAGGTTGCTCTTTAACTTTACCTGTAAATATTCCAGCAATTGGAGGTCCAGTGGTTACAATTACTAATATTATAGGCTCAACTTGTGGTCAAAGTGATGGATCAGCTACCGCTAGTGTTTCTGGTGGTACTGCACCATATTCCTATGTTTGGTCGCCCTCTGGAGGCAATTCAGCAACAGCCTCAGGAATACCTGGTGGGACATACAGCGTTTCAGTAACCGATGCAACAGGTTGTTTGGTTTCTCAAACAGCAGTTGTTCCTGGTGGACCTCAAATTGTGATTTCAGGAAATATAATTGACGAGAATTGCGGTCAATCGAATGGACAAGTTTCCTTAAATATTGTGGGAGGAACTGCACCATTAATTTACAATTGGAATCCTACAAATTCAAATTCAGCGGTGATTTCTAATTTAGTAGGAGGTCAGTACACGGTAAATGTGACTGATGGGGGAGGTTGCACAGCCTCAGCGACTTTCACTGTGGATGTACTAGGAAGTTTACCAGTTAATGTAAATCCAACCTCAACAACAATCAACGAGGGAGAAACTGTTCAATTGACGGCTTCTGGCGGTTCAACTTATGTTTGGAGTCCAAGCGACGGAATTAATTGTGTGACGGTTTCATGCGATACGGTAGATGCTAATCCAAGTGTTACTACCACCTATGAAGTATTGGTGACGAGTGCAACTGGTTGTCAAGGAACTGATTTTGTAACAGTTTATGTGAATCCAATTTGCAGTAAAGAAATTTTTGTACCAACAATTTTTTCTCCCAATAGTGATGGGAAAAATGACCAACAATGTGTTTTAGGAAATTGCATTGAAACTATGGAATTTTCAATCTACAACAGATGGGGCGAAAAGGTGTTTTCAACAACAGACCAAACTCAGTGTTGGGATGGAATGTACAAAGGTAAAAAAGTAAATTCTGGGGTCTTCGTCTATAAACTTAAGGCAAGGTTGACAACTGGAAGTCAGGTGAATCAATCAGGAAATATAACTGTAACTCAATAGAAAAATAATTATGAATTTAACGATCATACGACTTCTTTTGTTAGCAGTCATAGTTGCTAATACTACGCTCAATATTTTCTCTCAAGATGTTCACTTTTCTCAGGCTTCTAGTTCGCCTTTGACTTTAAATCCAGCTTTAGCTGGTGCAAATAATGTTACTCAGGCTATTGTAAATTATAGAACTCAATGGAGAAGTGTTGCTTCGCCTTATAGCACAATTGCTGCTTCATTTGACATGAGATTAAATGAAGCTTCTAGGCAAAAGAAGGGAATATTCGCTATGGGATTGAATCTATATAATGACCAATCTGGTGACTTAAATTTGGCAACTACAAATGCCAATTTAAATATGGCTTATCATCTTTTGATTGATAGACAAAGTACAATTGGAGGAGGTATATATATTGGATTTGGTCAAAGATCAATTTCAACTTCAAGTGGTCAATGGGCAAATCAATTTAATGGCGATTTTTACGATGCAAACCTTCAAAGTGGAGAAGCAGCATTTGCAGATAAAATCAATTATTTCGATGTTGGGACTGGTTTTGTATACACCTATAGAGGTTCTGAAAATTACATGACAAGAAATGATCAAAAAGAGTATAATGTTGGTTTTGCAGTATATCATTTAAACCGTCCCGATTATTCTTTTATGGCAGCAAAAAACGAACAGCTTTACATGAGGTTTTCTGGTTTTGCAAATGCTATTATTGGAATTAACAATAGTAGAAATTCTTTGATGCCAGCAATTTATTTTCAAAGACAAAAAACTTCAACCGAATTTTTATTTGGAACATATTGGAGATATAGAATTCAAGAAGCTTCTAAAGTTACAGGGTTTAATAAAGGTTCTTACTTATCTTTAGGTGCTTTTTATCGAACTAATGACGCATTGGTTGCTAAGGCTATGTTTGAAATGTTTGACTATTCAGTTGGATTTGCATACGACATTAATGTCTCGAGTTTAACTAGTGTATCTAAAGCACGAGGTGGATTTGAATTATTCTTGAGGTACGGTTTAGCTAAAAAGAACGGTGCTGCACGATCCAGAATTTAGTTTGCAATAAAACTACCTAAAATTTAAGATAAGAAAAGGTTGTGCGTAATCTCAACCTTTTCTTACCTTGTTTATGAATGTTACATTCCTCTTTTCAATTGCATTAATACTTTAAATGCTTTATCTACATCATCTTGATTAAAGATTACAGTAAACTCATTTGCAGTTGAAACGATCTCTACGATGTTTAATCCTTCCCAAGCCAAGTGTTTCAGAATGTAATAATATACCCCATATATTTCAGTGTTGACACTAGGTAATTTGACTGTAATTGAAGCTAGATTTTTGGTATGAGATTTAAGTTTTTCACTTTTCAACAAAGTTAAAAGACGATCAGTATAAATTGAATTTGTTACAATAGAAGTTTCTGTTACACCTCTACTTATGGTGTAAAAACTATCATTCTCAGCTTCTAAAAGTTGAATCAAATCAGTTTGTCTTCTTTTTAAAGAATCTGAGTTTTCAAAAGTAAAATCTTCAAGATTGCTTCTGACCAAGAAATCACCTAATTCACCCATAATATTCACGATTTTTAAATTTAATCGATGATATAATCCAGGTGTCATTCTTTTAATGGCCATTACAATCGCACCTTCCTTAACTTCAGAACCATAAAGTTCTTCAATTTCAGGTTTGATTTTTCGAGCGAGGGCGGAGATATTTACCAGATTTTCAGTCATTGCTTCTCTAAGAAACGGACTTTTATTTATAATATCTTCTGTTATTTTTCCTATTGATAGCATGGAGTTTGAAATAAGGATTGATGTATAATCTGTTGTTTTCTAATTTATTGCGTAAATTTAATGAATTTTTATTAAAAACATTACTTATTATAAAAAAATGAATCAGATAACTTGGAGAACTATTGGATTCATTGCGAAAATAGCGAAAAATATTTTATTTTATTGTTAACAAATTTAAAAATTTGTTATTTTTTTAAGTTTTTATAAACGTATCCTAATGCTAGTTCAAATTGCTCATCTACAGTGAGTAGACTGTTATCAATTATAATAGAATCTTCTGTTTTAATTAAAGGACTTTCTTCTCTGGTACTATCTAAAAAATCCCTTTCAACCAAATTTTTTTCGATTTCAACTAATGTTATTTTTGAATTAGTTGTAGATAGCTCTTTATATCTTCTTTCTGCTCTTATTTTGGGGTCTGCTGTGATAAAAAATTTAACCTCTGCATTTGGAAACACTACTGAACCAATATCTCGTCCATCCATCACTATTCCTCCTTTTAGCCCCATCTTTCGTTGCTCTGAAACAAGTTTGGTTCTAACTTCTTTAATAGACGCAATTTTACTAACAAAGTTGCTAATCTCTATACCTCTTATTTTGGATTCAACATTTTTGTGATTTAAGAAAATCTCTGGTTTTCCATTTTCGTTGTTAATTTCAAAATGCAATTCAATTTCATTCAAATTTTCTATCAGATCAATTGCATTGAGTGAGTTTTCAGTAATCCATTCTTTTTCAAATGCATATAGTGCCACAGCTCGATACATTGCTCCAGTATCTATAAAAATATAGTTTAATTCTTTTGCTAAGGCTTTTGCTAAAGTACTTTTTCCACAAGAAGAATAACCATCAATAGCAATTTTTATTTTTTTTGAAACAGACATTTATGAAAAGTATTGAAAAAAAATGGCATAAAAAAAGCCGTTCATAATGAACGACTTTTTTACTTTAAAAATATTTTATTAGAATCTGAATCCTAAACGTACACTAGCGATCAAGTCACTTGCAGTACCTCTTTTAACTTCGTTTGACAAAGTGTTTGTCGTAGTAGTTCCCATTACTGTTGTAGTTTTACCTTCACCAATAGTGTAATTTGAAATTTGAACTCCAATTTCACCACCTAAATAGAAAATGCTAGAGAAGTTATAATCCATACCACCCATCAAAGCAACACCCAATCTTGTAGCTGGAGTTTCAGAGTCTCTTGTGTAGTTAGCCATGTAACCAGCAGTTGTTGCATTTTTAGCATCAATGATAGTTTTTTGACTTCCGTATACGAAATCTACTGCAGCGTATGGAGAAATTTTGTCTGTTCCTTCAACATGGTATTCTGCACCGATAGCTAAATTCCAGATAGAAGATTTATCAATGTAAGTTCCTTTTTCTCCTGTATTATCAACTTCATTACTGAAGAAGTTATTTGTAGTTGTGTTGTTTGCTAATGCAAAAGTACCTCTAAGAGCTAATTTTTCAGTTGCAAAATAACGAACTCTAGCTCCTGGAGCAAATTTCTTTCCAATAACTGTTCCTGAAGTTGTTGTTTGTCCTTCAAAAGAAATTCTTCCTTTTTGCTCTCCTGTTTGAGCCATCATAAGACCACTAAAAAGTAATCCTCCTATAAGTAAACTTAATTTTTTCATATAAATATAAATTTGTTGGTTGTACAAATGTACTCATAATATCCAATTGACAAAGCATTTGAGTATAAATAATTTTTTTTTTTTTTTTTTTTTGTGATGATTTATAACTGTTTAGGAAAATTAAAGGGTTCCTATAACGTACTTTTATTGCACATGAACCCCTTTATTTTCGCCATTTGTCAAGGTTTGTAGTCAGTGTCAACATGTTATTATAACCTGCACTTGAATAAACTACAAAACCATAATCTAAACTAAATCTTTTAAAATATAATCCTATCCCAGTTGAAAATCCTGCTAAACCTTGTTTGGCTGCGACACCCATTTCTTGACGTCGATGATAATCGAAAGCTGTTCTGAAATGAATGTTTTTGGAGATTAGGATTTCAATTTGATAAGTAAAATGATGCGCTAATTTTTTTCCAAAACCTGCCACTTTTACTGGAATTGTGTCACCAGTTAATGGATCTATGGTTGGTTTTAATGTTGGGTCGTTATAGGTCAGATCCCAGGTGTTTAAATGATGTGCTAGGATTGAAAATCGAAATGGAGCATGTTTCAATTTATGAGAAACGCCTAATTGAAACTCAGTAGGTAAATTAGACCGATTGTCTTTTGTGTAACTTTTAAATTGATATCCAGCATTTTTGACCAAAGCAGTTACTAATAAATTTGCTTTTTCTAGTTCATAGGTACCAGCTAAATCAAGAGACCCACCAAATGAATTGTATCCCGCCAATTGAGAATAGATCAAATTCACATTTGCTCCAATCGTTATTTGCGGATTCAATTGCTTCGCTGCTCCAGCGCCTAAAATAAATTCTCCTGGTGTGAATGTTCCTATAGATGTACCTGCTTCATTGCGCATTTCCTGCTTTCCATAGTTAACATATCTCAATGATGCGCCACCAGTGATAGCATTCTTAAATGCTCTAGCGTAATTAATCATACCATAATTGACCCCTCCAGCTAATAGCGCTTGATTAAATCCAACATGATTGTGCATTTTTGAATTATATAACGACGGATTCGCAACAGTCAAATTCAAATCTTCGTCTTTTGCAGTGATAAAATCACCACCAAGTCCAGCTGAACGTGCACTGTAGGTCAAGTCCAACAAAGCAAATGTTGTATTCCCTCCAATTTGAGAAAATGTCAAAAAAGGAATAAACAGTGTTAATAAGAAACTGATTTTTTTCATGCTGTGAATCTTAACGCAAATTAAAGCATAATATTTCAGTAGATTTTTAATTTCCATCATTGATTTAAACTCTTTTTCCCAATTCAATGGCTTCCAAATTTTGAATTTTATCTCCGTCTATGGAAAATCTCAAAATTGTTTTGACTTGATGAAATCCTTTATATCCGCAAGCACCCGGGTTCATCCAAAGCATATTGAATTTTGGATCCATCTTTACCAATAATATATGTGAATGACCACAAACAAATAATTTTGGACTTTTTTCGATTAATGCATCCATGGCCGGTTTGGCATATTTCCCTGGTTTTCCTGCAATGTGCGTAATCAAAACATCTACATTTTCACAGGTAAATCGATTGAATTCAGGTAATTCTTTTCTGATTTCATAGTCGTCGATGTTTCCATAAACTCCCCTCAAAGGTTTAAAAGCACGCAGTTTATCAATCACTTCCATCGAGCCAACATCTCCAGCATGCCAAATTTCATCCACATCCTTGAAGTATTCGTAGATTTTTGGATCGAGGTATCCATGTGTATCTGAAAGCAAACCGATTTTTGTCATTATGAGTTGAAATGATTTTAATACAAAGTAACTTCAAATTACTTTTGTTTACTATTTCTTTCCTTGTTTTCTGCTTTAACTTGTCTTAAAACCTTTACTTTTGTTTCAACAAGGTTGCTTTATGGATAATAAACAGATTGATTCTTGGTTGGAAAGTCGCAAAAATCGTAAAAAATCGGTTTTGCCAGAAGTATTATTCGAAGGAATCAAGTCCGGTGATGTTGCTGCGCTATCTTCTGCGATTACTTTATTAGAAAGTACAAAACCAGAAGACAAACAAGCTTCAAATTTATTGATTCAAATGTGCTTGCCTTTTGCAGGGAAATCAATTCGCGTGGGAGTAACAGGTGTTCCTGGTGTTGGAAAAAGTACTTTCATCGAAGCTTTCGGTATGAACTTGATTCAACAAGGGAAAAAGTTGGCTGTTTTGGCAATCGATCCTTCAAGTGGAAAAAGCGGCGGTTCTATTTTGGGCGATAAAACCAGGATGAATGAGCTTTCGATGGCTAAAAATGCATTTATCAGACCTTCACCTGCTGGAAATTCGTTGGGCGGAGTTGCTAGAAAAACAAGAGAAAGTATTCTGCTTTGCGAGGCCGCAGGTTTTGATTATATTTTGGTTGAAACAGTTGGCGTTGGTCAGTCTGAAACCGCTGTGCATTCAATGGTTGATTTTTTTCTGCTCTTAATGTTGGCGGGTGCTGGCGACGAATTGCAAGGCATTAAACGTGGAATCATGGAAATGGCAGATGCGCTTGTGATTACGAAAGCTGACGGAGACAATGTCAAAAAGTCAAATTTAGCGAGACAAGAATATCAAAATGCGATGCACCTTTTTCCTCCAAATAAAAATGGGTGGATTCCAAAAGCCTTAACTTGCAGTTTATTAGAAGGTCATAGTATCGGAAAAATAAGCGATTTGATTTTGGAGTTTGTTTCAAAAACGAAAGACAATCAATTTTTTGAACTCAGAAGACACGAACAAGATCAATTTTGGATGCATGAAACCTTGAAAGAATTGATTTTAGCAGATTTCTTTGAAGATGAATCTCACCAAGAAGCAATTTCAACGTTGGAAAAGCAAGTAGTGAAAGGCGAAATATCTTCTTTTGCCGCTGCAGAAAAATTATATAGACAATTTAAAAATAAAGCATAGTGGAAATTACCAAATTCAAAATCGAAGGAGAATACATCGAACTTATTCAATTACTCAAAGCAATCGGAATTGCTTCCACTGGCGGACACGCTAAAATGATTGTTGATGAAGAAATGATTAGGAGAAACGGAGAACTTGAAACTAGAAAACGCGCCAAATTAATTGCGGGTGATGTAATCGAAATTCAAGTTGAACAAATCAGAATTGAATTGGAATAAACCAATTATTTTTTCTTTTTCGGTTTTTGACCTCTCGTTTTTGGTTTGCCATATTTGGCATGCATTTTTTCCTTTAAGCGAATTTTGTTGTTCACTTTTTTGTTTTTATCCTTTTTCTCATGAAATGCAGCGCCAACATTTTCTCTTTTTGGGAGTTTGATTTGCACATTTGGCATCGTGATTCTGGGCATTTCATCATCCGTCAAGATATCTGAAATTTCCAAATCTGCAGGCAATGCTTCCATCGGGATTTTTTGTTGCATCAAATCCTCAATACTTTCCTGGAATTTCTCTTCGAATGGACTAATCAAGGTAATTGAAATTCCTTTTTGATCGTAACGACCCGTTCTACCAATTCTATGAATATAATTTTCAGGAACATCAGGCGTATCAAAATTGATTACATGCGTTACTTCAGAAATATCTAAACCGCGAGAAATGATGTCTGTTGCAATTAAAATTCTGTAAGTTCCGTCCTGAAATAATTTTACTGTATTAAATCGATTGTTTTGTGCTTTGTTTGAGTGAATTACACCAACTTCCTCTGGAAATTTGACATCTAATTCTTCAAACATTTTATCAGCTAATTTCTTGCTTCCAGTAAAAATCAACACTTTGTTTAATCCTTCTTCCGTTTCTAGTAGGTAATTTAACAAATTGATTTTTGTATTGAAATTCGGAACGTGGTAAGCCTTTTGAATGATGTTTTCAAGCGGAGTTCCCGTTGGAGCCGCTTCGATTTTTATTGGGGAAATAAAGTACTCTTCAATCAAAACTTCAATTTCCTCAGTAATTGTCGCTGAGAAAAGCAAACTTTGTTTTTTGGTAGGTAAAATATCTAAAATCGTTGTCAATTGTTTTCTAAATCCCAAATTCAATGTTTCATCAACTTCATCAATCACCAATCTTTTGATGTGTTTTAGAGCCAAATCGCCCTTTAATGCCAAATCCATCAATCGTCCTGGTGTAGCAACTAAAACGTCTAAACCTTCAGCAATTTGAATCGCTTGTGTTTTGATATTTGCGCCTCCATATACACCAACAGTTGTCACATTCATGTAGCGTGTCAGTTTTTCAACTTCTTCCACCACTTGTGCGACCAATTCTCTTGTTGGAACGATGATTAAAATTTGTGGAAATCTTTCTTTGGAGAAATTCCATTGTCGCAAGCAAGGAAGTAAATACGCCAGTGTTTTTCCAGTTCCAGTTTGAGCAATTCCAAGCACATCTTTTCCAGACATCATGACAGAAAAACCTTTTTGTTGAATCGTTGTAGGTTTTTCATAACCTAAATCTTTCAGTGCGTTTAATAAAGGTTTGGTGAGATTTAAATCCTCGAATGTCATGATGTTTTTGCTTAAATTGAGTGCAAAGGTAAGCTTATTCTACGAAAGTTTAAATTTTCCTTTAAAGTGGGTTATTAAAATGAACATTTGTTTACCAAACCAATTTATTTATGCAACTTTGTTGTATTAAACGAAAAAGATGGAAATGATGTTAGTTGCTGCTTATTTATGTGCAGTTTTAATTGGAATCACATTAGGTTTGATTGGAGGTGGTGGTTCAATATTGACCGTTCCAGTTTTTGTTTACCTTTTGAAATTTGAACCACAATTAGCAACCTCTTATTCTCTTTTTGTTGTTGGAATTTCATCTCTTTTTGCTTCATTTCAAAATGCTAGAAAAAATTTAATCAATTATAAAACGGGTTTGATATTTGCAGCTCCAGCTTTGTCAGTTGTTTATTTGATTAGAAAAGTTTTGTTGCCAATGGTTCCTGAGAAAATGTTTCAAATTGGCGATTACACAGTTTTGAAATCAGTAGCAATTATGTTCTTTTTTGCTGTCGTCATGTTGCTCGCAAGTTATTCAATGATCAAAGGAAGAAAAGAAGAGGTTGAAACGAAAGATGAAAAATTTAATTATCCATTGGTCTTGTTACAGGGTTTGCTGGTAGGAATTGTTACAGGACTTGTTGGTGCAGGCGGTGGATTTTTAATTATTCCTGCTTTGGTGTTTTTTGCCAAATTACCAATGAAAGAAGCGGTTGCTACTTCGTTAATGGTGATTTCGATCAATTCTTTAATCGGTTTTACAGGTGATTTACAACATCTAAAAATAGATTGGAATTTCTTATTGATTTTCTCTAGCTTATCTATTTTGGGAATCTTTATCGGCATATTCCTAAATTCCAAAATCAACGGAGCAAGTCTCCGTAAGGGATTTGGCTGGTTTGTATTAGCGATGGGGATTTTTATTATTCTGCAAGAAATTTACAAATAAATGAGCATAAAAAAAGCCAGTCAAAATGACTAGCTTTCTTTGCAATTTATTTTACTTCAAATACTTATTTTGAAGCAATTTCTACGAATTCATCGTATGTAACAAATTTATCAGTCAATTTCACCGTACTTTTAAAGTATTCAGTTAATCTTGATTCTGCCAACATATCGTAAACTCTTGCTGATTCTTCTTTGTTTGTCAAAACTTGAACCGCTGATTGAGTTAATTCTTTATCGTCTGGCGCAGGAATGCCGTATTGAGCATATTGATTAACCAAAAGGTTTTTAGTGTACTCTAATGCTTCAGCTTGGTCAACTTTCAAGTTATTTGCTTTGAAAATGTGCCCTTGAATCAATTGCCATTTCATGCTTTTTTCGTAATTCTCAAATTGAGATTCGATTTCTTCCATGGTGATTGGCTTTTCATTTGACAACAAAATCCATCTTTTCAAAAATTCAGTTGGCAAATCTACTTTCGTATTTGCAATCAAACTGTCGTAAATCGAACGAGTCAACAAGCGATCTGAATCATTCGCAAACATTGCCTCTAAATCTTTCGCGATGCGTTCTTTCAAATCTTGTTCAGATGAAATAGCTCCTTCACCAAACAATTTATCAAACAATTCTTGGTTCAATTCAGCCAATTCCATTTGACGGATTTCATTAATTGTCATTTGAAATTTATCAGAAACATTAGCTAATTCCTCTTCAGTAATTCCCAACATCGCTGCAGTATCTTTTCCGCCTCTAGAAACGTGGGTAGGATTAACAACAACTTTGTCTCCAATTTTTGCACCTTTCAATGCTTTTTTAGCGTCTTTATTCTCAACAAATTCCATTGAAATAGTTGAAGAATGCATAATTCCACCTTCTTTGATAGAATCATCTTCATTTAATTCAACAAATTGAGCCAAAATCATGTCTTTGTCAGCAACTTTTTCAGAAGCAACCAATTTTCCATAACGGCGACGTAAATCGTCAATTTGCTTGTTGATCAATTCGTCATCGATTTTCACTTTCGTGTAATCAAATTTGTCTTTTGAACTTAGCGTAACTTTAATTTCAGGAGCCAAACCGATTTCGTAAGTAAATTCAAAATCTCCAGGATTATTGAAATCGCCTTTCACTTCGATGTCATCTTTTGGAATTGGATTTCCCAAAATTTCAATTTTGTTGTCATTTACATAACCAAAAAGTGAATCGCTGACCATTTTATTTAATTCTTCAGCCAATAATGCTCTACCATATTGCTTTTGAATCATTCCCATTGGAACTTTTCCAGGACGAAATCCAGGAACTTTTACTTGTTTTCTATATTTTTCTAAAGCAGAACTAACTTTAGATTGATAATCAGCTGGTGCTATTTGAACTCTCAACAAAGCACTCATCGCATTTACGTCTTCACGAATTACGTTCATTTCAATTTGTTTTAATTACTATAAACAAAAAATGGCATAAGTTGTCTTACACCATTTAATCGAGTACAGATGGAGAGACTCGAACTCTCACACCTCGCGGCACTAGATCCTAAGTCTAGCGTGTCTACCAATTCCACCACATCTGCAAGTCAAATTTAAATTACAAGTACGTTTACTTTTCTTTAAATTTATTTCAAAACCCATCCTAAAATGGTGCGCAAAGATAATGATTATTTTATTCACACCAAGAAAATCAGTTTTTTTTTGAATATTTTTAGTTTTTCAATTCAGTTGTATTTATTTGGTTCAAAACTTTTTGATAGAAGTATGCTCGTTTTATAAATTAAGCGCACAATAAATCAGTTCTTTAGTTGAATCATTAATTCTTTTTTTAGTAAAAATACTTGTATTTTATTTTGTGGAAAAAAACAATTTTAAATTTCAGAATATCGTCTAAAATCGCTGTAACTTTGCATAAATTAAAATAACATGATTGATTTAGATCCAAAAGAATTGCCAATTCCTCGCTTGCATCAACTTTTACTTGGTGCGATTGGTCCACGGCCTATTGCTTTTGCATCGACAATTGATTTGGATGGAAATCACAATCTTTCTCCATTTAGTTTTTTCAATGTTTTCAGTGCGAATCCACCAATTTTGATTTTTTCGCCTGCAAGAAATGGAAGAACTAATACAACCAAAGATACATATAACAATGTGAAAGTTGTTCCAGAAGTTGTAATCAATATTGTGAATTACGATATCGTTCAGCAAATGAGTTTGAGTAGCTCGCCTTATGCACCAAATGAAGATGAATTTATAAAAGCTGGTTTTACCGCGCTTGATTCTGATTTGATTAAACCGAGAAGAGTAGGGGAATCACCTGTTCAATTTGAGTGCAAAGTGATTGAAGTGAAAGAATTGGGAACTGAAGGCGGCGCGGGAAATTTAGTGATTTGCGAAGTAGTGAAAATTCACATCGCTGAGGAAATCATGGATGATAAAGGTTTAATCGACCAACATAAAATCAATTTGGTTGCTAGAATGGGCGGAAATTGGTATTGTCATGCAAATGAAGATTCCATGTTCGAAATTGCTAAACCAATCACCACAATCGGAATTGGTTTTGATAATTTACCGCAAGATGTTAGATCTTCGGTTGTACTTTCTGGAAATGAATTGGGATTACTTGCTGGAGTTGAATCTCTGCCAGACGAAACCAAAGTAAATGAATACAAATTGTTGGAATTAAGTGAAATCTTCTTATCTTTAGATGGCAAAGCGGAAGAATTAGAATTGGCTTTACACCAACATGCCAAGATTTTATTGGCTGAAAACAAAATAGATGAAGCTTGGTTGACCTTGCTTTCATTCAATGATTAAATAGAAAAACAAACAACAAAATAATAACTTTAAAAAATAAATTATGTTTAAACTGACGGGAACTTTAAAAGTGTTGAATCCAACGGTACAAGTATCTGAAAAATTCTCAAAACGCGAATTTGTAGTTACTGAATCTTCTAGCATGTATCCGCAAGATATTCAATTTCAACTAACACAAGATAAATGTTCTTTGTTGGATGGATTTAATATTAACGATCAAATTGATGTTTCTTTCAATTTACGTGGTCGCGAATGGACAAGTCCTCAAGGTGAAGTAAAATATTTTAATTCATTAGATGCTTGGAGAATTGACAGAGCAGGAGCAAGCGCAGGTACAGGAATGCCAGCTTCAGGACCATCAGCAATGAATTTAGCTCCAGTTACTGCTGCAACAGCTGAAATGACAATGGAAAAAGCAGACGACGATTTACCGTTCTAATTTCAAGATAAATATTGTTAAAGCCACGTTATTCGTGGCTTTTTTTGTTTGAAAGATTTTTGGAATTAAAAAGGTAAATTAGATTTTAAACCAAAACGGTCAACTCTATTTAGGGAAGTACATAAGTCTCAAGTCTAATGTCTTAAGTCTAACGTCTCCTAAGACTTCATCTGCAACTCCACCAAATTGGCATAAATTCCACCAGAAATATTCAATAGTTCGTCGTGTTTTCCTTGTTCTGCTACTTGACCGTTTTCGATTACATATATTTTATCAGCATTGCGAATCGTAGATAAACGGTGAGCAATCACGAAAGAAGTTCTTCCTTTCATCAAAGTTTCCAACGCTTCTTGCACCAATTTTTCTGATTCAGAATCCAAAGCAGATGTCGCTTCGTCTAAAATCAAAATCGTTGGATTTTTCAATAATGCACGTGCGATGGCAATTCTTTGTTTTTGTCCCCCAGATAGCTGAATTCCGCGATCTCCAACTTCGGTATTGAAACCTTCAGGAAATGAATTGATAAATTCCAATGCATTGGCTTGTTGTGCGGCCTTTTTTACTTCTTCTTCTGAAGCTTCTGGTTTACCGTAAGCGATGTTGTCGTAAATTGAACCAGCAAACAAAATCACTTCTTGCGGAACCAAAGCCATGTTTGAACGGAGGTGTTCAATATCTATGTATTTATTGTCGATGTTGTCAAAACAAAGTTGGCCTTCTGAAGTTTCAAAAAATCTTAACAACAAAGAAGCAATCGTAGATTTTCCAGCGCCTGAAGAACCAACTAAAGCAATTGTTTCATTCGGTTCGGCAGTTAAATTGATTGATTTCAGCACTTCCACATCGGGTCTTTGAGGATAGTGAAATCTGACATTTTTAAATTCAACTTTCCCTGTAATAGTTGGTTTTTCTTCTCCGACAAGTGTTTCTTTTTCTCCTGGTGTTTGAATGATGCTCATCAATCTTTCAGTAGAACCAATTGATTTTTGAATATTCGCATACAATTCAGGAAGCGAACCAATCGAAGCGCCCATCATCACGGTCAACATGATGAAAGAATAGAAGTTTTGATCACTCAACGAAGGGTTTGGTCCTTGTGTCATCAACAATCCTTGCCAAATGATGAATACGATGGCACCAAACAAACAGAAAACGATAAATGAAACAAAAAGTCCACGCCAAAGTCCACTTTTGATATTTAATTTTCTGATTTCATCGATACTCAACTTGTATTTAAAAAGAGCCAAAGCTTCGTTTGTAAACGATTTTACATTTGAAATCCCAGTCAAATTTTCCTCAATAATTACATTGGATGAGGCAGTTTCGTCTTGTGCTTTTACAGAAAGTTTTTTGATAAATCTTCCAAAGAAAACAGCGATGATCGCCATTACAGGAACAGTTGCAAGCATGATCAATGCCAATTTCATGGAAATAATTCCAAGGAAAATGATTCCTCCAACGACAATGACTATTTGTCTAAAAAACTCAGCAATAGTCGTTCTCAAGGTTTCTTGCAATTGTGCAATGTCAGATGAAATGCGAGAGGTTAATTCTCCAACTTTGTTTTGATTGAAGAAATCCATCGGCATGTAAATCAATCTTGAAAAAGCATCGTATCGGATATCACGAAGTGTGTTTTCAGTCACATTTGTGAAAATCACGACCCTGAAATAAGACGCCAAAGATTGAATTCCGAATAAGATAAACAATGCCATTGCAACCGTGTTGATATTGCTTAAATCAATCAATTTTATCGCATCAGCTGTGTTCGTAGGAGCATTTTGACCTGCGCCACCTAATAATTGTCCTAATAATAAAGGAAAAATCAGTCCTGTTGTTGTTGAAATAACCAAAAAGAACCAACCTATTGAGAATGAAAGTCTGTAAGGTTTTAGATATTTAAAAATCCCCTTTGCCTTTTGAATGTCCTCTTTGGTTAATTTGATTTTTTCTTTTTTTTCTTTCCTTGGTCGAAGCATTTCCTATCTTTGTAATATGTACGCAAAAGTAACGTATGATTGGCAATATTGTGCGTTTTTTAATCTTTTTAATAAATTAACTTGTATAAAAAGAATTATTGTGTATCTTTGCAGTCCGAAATTTAGAGAAATAAAGATATAAATAAATATTTGTCATGAAAAGAACGTTTCAACCGTCAGTTAGAAAAAGAAAAAATAAGCACGGATTCCGTAGTCGTATGGCGACTAAAAACGGTCGTAAAGTTTTAGCTGCACGTCGTGCTAAAGGAAGAAAAAAATTAACTGTTTCTAGCGAATCTAGCCACAAACGTTAAGATTCTGACAATCAGATTTTGAAAGCCGTTTCTATTGAAGCGGCTTTTTTAGTTTAATCAATTTTAGATGTGGAAATGTTTGATTTCAAAGGATTCATTTTTCAATTCAAACGCCATTTTTGTATGATCTTTAAAATTGAAAACCTGACCGTTTTGTCGAATGTGGGCATTTTTCGCTAAGTCAATTTCTTCAATCAACCAACTAATTTCATTCGGCTTTCCTTGCGCTACAATTCCTTTCTCGGGTAAATTTTCATCTGGCGAGGCATAAAATGCCGCAATTCCATAATTGATATCCACAGCGGGCGACCATTCGGCATTTCCAACAGTTTGAGAAACGATTGTGTAGCATTGGTTTTCCATGGCACGTGCTCTTGCACCAATGTGAACTCGCGATGCTCCTCGGATGGTTTCTGTGCAGCTAGGTACCAAAATAAAATCAGCTCCAGCTTGACCTAATTTTTGCGCACCTATAGCAAATTCGATGTCGTAACAAATTTGAATTCCAAAGGTGAAATGATCCGTTTTGAAAATTGCCAATTGTTTCTTTCCTGAGTCAATTCCCCAAATTTCATTTTCAAATCGCGTCATGAATAATTTATCTTGGAAACCGATTACGCCTTTTGGACCAAAAACATAACTTCTGTTGTAGATTTTGGATTTTTCTGAAACAGGAAAACTTGGTGCAATGATAATCGTTTTATATTCAATCGCTAGTCCTTCAAATGTTTCTATGAAAATTGGCAGTAGGGTTTGAAGTGTTTTTAGTTGTTCTTGAATATTTTGCTGCACTTCTATTTCAAAAAGACTCACTAATTCCATTGAGCCATATTCAGGAAACAACAATATTTCAGTTCCTTGATTTACAGCTTCTGAAATCCAAGATTTAATATGTTTTTTCCAATCATCAATGCTATCAAAAAAAGAAATTGGATATTGAGCACTTGCAATTTTGATTTTCATCGTTCGATTGTTTTGGTCCAAAAAGTTAATTTTTTGAAGGTTTCTGCAGTTTCATTTTTATCAAGCCATTTCATCTCACAAGATAATTCTGGTCTTTTTAAGTATTTTCTTTTAGACCAAAACAAATCGTTTGGTCTGAAGTTTTCAGGTTTCAAAGGATGATTTTTTGGTCTTTCAACTGTACAAAAAGTGGTGAATTTGATTTTAGCAAACTGCTTAGCATATCGTTCGCGTTCATCAAAAAACAAATTTCCAAATCCTTGACCTCTGAATTTTTGTAAAATGATACTTTCACCAAAGTAGAAAACTTGATTTATATCGATTTTGGCATCTTCAAATGGTTTTTTGACTTCTTCTGTTTCATCAACTAAAGGCAAACACGTTGTGGCTCCAATCAATTTGTTTTGATGATAAATCCCAAAGAAAAATGACATTTCAGACCGACAATAAGTTTGAATATATTCCTTTTCGTATGCTAAATTTCCTTCGTATAAATAGGGGAATTCAGCAAAAACTGTAATTCTCAATTGAGCAAAATCTTCAAGAACAGTTTCTATTTCTTTGCCAATTTTTTGAATGAATTTAAATTCACTCATCTCAAGAAACTAATTCAATCCATTTTTCCAGGTTGTAGTTGGTTGCAACTCTTGTAATCTTACCATTTTCAATTGTCAAAAAAGCGGATGCAGGCAAAACATAAGGTTGTCCATAGGCTGGAGGAAGTCCTTCTTCACCTTTTTTGTATTTTCCATTTACGACAAATTCACATGCAAATTTTTGTCCAGTTGCTTCGGAGTAAAAAATCATATCAGTTAATTTTTCCTCATAAGATTCATCCATTTTCTTAAGAAATTCTTTGAATTTATCGATTCCAAATCTAGGTTCACTTTGATTTGGTTCATGAGTAATATTATTTGCAACCAATGAAAGCATTCCGTCCCAATTTTGAGAATTAAAGTATTTGTAATATAGTTGAATAAGTTCTTGATTTGTCATTTTTAAAAAAGGTTCTTTAATGGTGTTTTTCCTTTGATTTTAATTAAAACCGTAAAAATACAAAATCAGTTTAATAATTTTTAAGAATATTAACATAATGTATTGGAAACGATTAAAATACTTCATCTAAATACATTAGCTTTTGTTTTTTGCATTCTTTTTTATTTATAAAGTAACGATTTTAAATGGATTAATTTGAAATTATTTTTCTTCATTAAGATGTTAATTGCCATTCATTCTATTTGTTTGATTATGAAAAAGTTCTATTTTGTTTTTTTTGGTTTTTTTACCTTCCAAAACTTGTTTTTTGCACAAGTTCTTAATCTCGGCACCTTAGTAGATTTCGTGTTGTTTACCAGTAATGGAGCAGTTAGTAATATTGGGATTTCCACTTTGACTGGGCATGTTGGTGCAGATATTGGAGCAATAAGTGGTTTTGAGACTTCCAACGTTTCGGGTTCATTCTATATGAAGATGTAATTACCGAACAAGCACAAATTGATTTAAATATTTTCTATAATCAACTGTCTTTCATCTCTGCAACAAATTCAGCACACATACCTGTATTTGGAAATGGAGAAGTTCTGCCTCCGGGTGTCTATTTGATTAATGCTGCAGGATCTCTTGCAGGTAGTCTAC
>JBIKJE010000141.1:0-5193 GCA_044361165.1 Crocinitomicaceae bacterium
AATGGTCTATTAGTATCTTGAATAAGTTTTTGAAGATTCATTTTATTGCGCTTTGGATTTAACATTCATCACAAAATCTTTCAAGTAGAAAGGCTCAAAGTAAGCAACATCTTCAAAAGCTTTTTGTTCGAATTTTTGATACGCCAAATTCACTTGACCTTTGGCACTTGAAAGTATTTCTGTAGCGAAAATGACATTTCTATCTTTCCATAAATCTTTCAATTTTTCGGCACCATCTCCACAAGCAATGTATGGTTCAAATTCAACGTATGAATTTTCATCCAAAACATCAGCAGATATAGGTTTAAGAATTTCACCTTTCGAATTGTAAACAGCAGCAAAAACTTCCATTCTCCTTGCATCAATCATTGGAATGATGTTTTGAACGGGATATTTCTCAATCGCATTTTGTTGAATCGAAACCAACGCATCGACCGTAATTAATGGAATTGAAAGTGCATAACACAATCCTTTGGCTGTGGAAACACCGATTCGTAAACCAGTATAAGAACCTGGTCCTGAAGCAACCGAAACTGCAGAGAGTTGATTGGAGTCTATTCCTTCAGATTTTAGAATGTCTTCAATTAATAAGGTGAGATTTTCACCGTGAGAAAAACCTGCTTCTTGGATTTCTTTTAATTGCTTGATTTGTCCATTCAAAGACAGCGCAACTGAACAAACTTTCGTTGCAGTTTCTAAATGTAAAATGTATGTATTCATTAATCAGCTAACTCCAATTTAAATCCAATTCCGTGAATATTGGCGATGCTTACTTTTGGATCTTCTTTCAAGTATTTTCTCAATTTCGTGATGAATACGTCTAAACTTCTTCCAACAAAATAATCATCTTGTCCCCAAACTGCATTGAGAACAATTTCTCTTGCAACCACTTGATTTTTGAATTTGCACAAGATTTTCAAAATTTGCGCCTCTTTTTTGGTCAAGGTTTTTTCGAAATCGGCATGAATCAATTTGTAGTTTTCAGTATCAAATTGGTAACTTCCCAATGGAATAATTACTTCTTCAGGCTCAGTCACTAAAATGTTTATGCGTTTTAATAAGGCTTTGATTCGCACTTGAAGTTCTTCAAAACTAAATGGTTTTGTCAAATAATCATCTCCACCAGCATCGAAACCAGCGATTTTATCTTCAGTCATTGACTTTGCAGTCAAGAAAATAATAGGCGTTTCTTTGTCGATTTTTCTGATATCAGCAGCCAAAGTGAAGCCATCTTTTTTAGGCATCATGACATCTAAAATACATAAATGGAATTTTTCGTCATTGAAACGCTGATAAGCATCCATTCCATTGGTGCAAAGTGTTACATGATAACCTTCTGAACGCAATTGGTCTGCTATCACAAAACCTAAACTAGTATCGTCTTCTGCTAATAAAATTTTCGCTTTCATGCTCTGAGTAAATTTTCCGAAATTTAAGGAATTAAAGTTTAAAGTCTAATTTGTTAACCAATAATTAGCAATATTTGTCAGAAAATTCAATTTGAATTGTTTTGATACTCTTTTTGACCTATTTTAACAAAGATTGATCTTAAAAAATGAATCAACATTTATAAACGAATCATTACCTTTGCACTTTAATATACGTTATGGAATTAAATGCGTTGACCGCAATTTCCCCTGTTGACGGAAGATACAGAGGAAAAACCAATGAATTGGCACCTTATTTTTCTGAATTTGGATTGATCAAATACCGCGTTCGAGTGGAAATTGAATATTTGATTACACTGGTAGAATCCAATGTTGAACCTTTGAAAGATTTTCCAAGAGAAAAATTTGAATCGCTGCGCAATTGTTATCTGAATTTCACAGAAAACGATGCACTTTGGATTAAAAACTCAGAAAAAATCACCAATCACGATGTAAAAGCGGTAGAATATTTCTTGAAAGAACAAATGATTACTCTTGGATTGGAGAAATATTTGGAATTCGTGCATTTTGGATTGACTTCTCAAGATATCAATAATACAAGTATTCCGCTTTCCTTGAAGGAAGCCTTGGAAAATGAATATTATCCAATGTTGCAACAAGTGATTGATAAATTGAATGATTTGAAATCCACTTGGAAAGACATTCCTATGTTGGCAAAAACACACGGACAACCAGCTTCTCCAACACGTTTAGGGAAAGAAATTCAAGTTTTTTCAGAGCGTTTAGAAAAACAGTTCACGCAAGCTTTGGCTGTTCCTTTCTCTGCGAAATTTGGTGGTGCAACTGGAAATATGAATGCTCATTTTGTGTCATTTCCAACACATAATTGGGTTGATTTTGCAAATCATTTTGTCAATGATGTTTTAGGATTAGATCGATCTCAAACTACAACGCAAATTGAGCATTATGATAATTTAGCAGCTTTATTCGATGCTTTAAAAAGAATCAATACCATTATTTTGGATTTGAACCGCGACATGTGGTTGTACGTTTCCATGGATTATTTCAAGCAAAAATTGAAAGAAGGTGAAGTTGGTTCATCTGCAATGCCGCACAAAGTGAATCCAATTGATTTTGAAAATTCAGAAGGAAATATTGGAATTGCCAATGCTTTGTTGGAACATTTATCTGCAAAATTGCCAGTTTCAAGATTGCAACGCGATTTGACAGATTCGACTGTATTGAGAATGATTGGTGTACCATTAGCACATGCATTGATTGCTTTCAAGTCTACATTGAATGGTTTGGAAAAATTATTGTTAAATGAAGCTGCTTTTGCGAAAGATTTAGAAGCAAATTGGGCGGTTGTAGCTGAAGCAATTCAAACGATTTTGCGCCGAGAAGGTTATCCAAAACCATACGAAGCTCTGAAAGGTTTGACACGCAAAAATGAAGCTGTTACGCTATCAACGGTGCATGATTTTATCGATACATTAGAAATCTCTGATGCAGTGAGAGCAGAATTGAAACAAATTACGCCTCAAAACTATACTGGAATTCAGTTGGTAAAATAGAATCTTATCATTACTTTTAGGTAAAAGAATGAAAATGATCAAAATTTGGTTAGTCAGTTGCCTGTTGTTTTTGACTTTGTTTGTCAATGCACAATACGATATTGAGTGGAGTGAACTAGCAAATAGCAAGGGTACAACCTCTCAAATTATTCCTGTTTCAGGTGCCAATTTTTTTACATTGCGCTGGCAAGGGGGAATGTTGGGATCCATGTATCTTGCAAATCATCGCCATTTTGTTGTCAACAGTTCTGGAAAAGTACAGTATGTTGTTGGAAAGAGTTTAGCCACTTTCGAAGGTGTTTCAACCATTAATGGTAAAGTTGTTGTTTTTCTCTCGGATAAATTTGAAGGAAAAAACATCTTATACATGCAAAAGTATGGCTCAGATTGCAAACAAGATGGTCCGGCAATTGAGTTGACTTCTTTTGAATTGCCAAACAATTGGAATAAGAGAGGTTATTTTAACATCATCAATTCTCAAAACAAAGCGTTTTTATGCGTTGAATACGATATTCCAGGTTCAAAAACTGAAAAACAAAAGTTTGGTTATAAAGTATTGACCGATAGTTTGGAAGTGGTTTCTGAAGGAGAGTATGAATCGCCTTATGATCCGAATATTTCTGAAATTTCGAATAGGTATTTATCCAATACTGGCGATTATTTTTTGGCTTGTAAAATATACAATGTAAATGAAAAAGGTCGAGTAAAAGACCGTTCTACCCTAGAAAAAGCCATTTTGATTCAAGTTACGCCAGATGGTTTGGACGAATTTGAATTGGATTTGGACAATAAGCGAATTTACGACATGGGCTTTTCTTCAGACAATAATCGCATCATGACTTTCAATGGTTTATACGGCGATGCTGAGCGTGGAAATTCTGGAATCAAAGGGATTTTTTATTTTAGATTAGACTTTGATAAAAAAGAAATCATTGATGAAGGATTTGAAAAATTTAGCAAAGATTTTATCATGCAAGATTGGTCTGAAAAAGAGATTGAGCGCGCAAATAGGAGAGAGGCCAACGGTAAATCAGCACCACAATTGTTTAATTATGATATTCGCGAAACAATTACTTTGGAGGATGGAAGCATTATTGGAATGTTGGAACAATATTACGTGAGACAGGTTACGAGCAATGATTATAGATCTAATATGACTTCTTCCACTTTTTATTACTACTACAATAATTTGATTGTTTACAAAATTCAACCAAACGGGACTTTTGAATGGGTGAAAAATATCCCCAAAAGTCAAGTTTCTGTCAATGATTATGGTTATTATAGTTCTGTTGCACGTTTTGTTACAAACGATAAATTATTAATTTTCTTCAATGATAATTTAAATAATTACGACGAAAAGGGAGTATGGAACAACAATGTTTACACAGCAAGTTTCAGAAAGAAAACCAATACGGTTGCAAAAGTAGAAGTTGGACTCAAAGATGGTGCACTCGAAAGAACTACCTTTTTTGACAGGCAAGAAACCAGTGCTTTGGCAGTTCCAAAACTGTTTGAAACAGACTATAAAAACAAAGAAATGTTGATTTACTTGATTATCAACAGAAAAGAAAAATTTGGATTGTTGAATTTTGGCAATAATTAGCGATTGTAAAGTATTAGATTTACGAGTAGTTTTGCTTTCAAATTAATTTAACATTTTTTTAAACATTGACTTATTGCAGATCAAAACAAAAGATATACCTTTGTGCCACAATAGCAATTTTTCATAGGAGTTGTTTTTGGGTTTTATAGTTTTAGCATAGTTTAGCGAAAAGAGGAGTAGAATTTCATAGGTTTACTCCTCTTTTTGGTTTCTGGAAGTTTAGTAACTTCCGAATACTATTTATTAAATCCAAAACTAAAATTCAATATTCTCATTTTCTTCTATTTCCTTCACCTTTTTTATTATTTTTGTTCAATCGTACTGTTATTCACGTAATTGCTATGTATTATGTCTAGATTTTTACTTTTATCTGCTTTTTCAATTTTTGGATTTGCTGTTTTTTCACAAACGCAAGGTTCAGCATATACTGCTGTTGGAAAAGGTGTTGCTACCACTTTCTTGACTGATTATCAATGTTTGGGAATCAATACTTCGGCTTTGGGTTGGGGAACAGGATACAAAGACAAGCGCTTCACTACTGGTTCTAGTGAATTTGGTTTTGGAATTTACAGCGATGAATTGACCAGTGCTAAACTTAAAAATCTGTCAAAAAGTCTTCAAAATCAAT
>JBIKJE010000059.1:0-19041 GCA_044361165.1 Crocinitomicaceae bacterium
TTATCAAAACTTGATCTGTCGCTGCTGGACATGGACCTGCTGGATTGTTTGAAGTAATTGTCAAAGTAACTGAACCTGCTGTAACGTCAGCTGCACTTGGCGTATAAGTCGCGTTCAATGTTGCTGCGTTTGGACTGAAAGTTCCTGTTCCACCACTCCACGTAATTGAGGTTGTTACACCTCCCTGCGTACCTGAAAGTGTTACTGGTGTTGATCCACAAATAGTCTGGTCGATTCCTGCGTCAACGGTTGCTGGCTGATTGATAGTAATCACAGCTTGGTCTGAAACCGATGGACATGGACCGCTAGGGTCATTCGAAGTCAATGTCAATGTCACACTACCTGCATTAATTTCCGCTGCACTTGGCGTATAAACCGCATTCAAGGTTGTAGCATTTGGACTGAAAGTTCCTGTTCCTCCGCTCCAAGTCGCTGAAGTGGTTGAACCTCCCTGTGTTCCTGCAAGTGTAACTGTGGAATTTCCGCAAATCGTTTGGTCAATTCCTGCGTTGATTGTTGCTAAGGCATTAATAGAATATGTAAAATTTACAGGATTACCAGGACAACCATTTGCACTTGGTGTTACGCTTATTGTTGCATTTTGCTGATTTGATGTATTATTCAAACATACAAAAGGCAATATCGACCCTGATCCTGAAGGAGCGAGTCCTATAGCAGCATTTGAATTTGTCCAATTAAAAGTTGTATTTACAACTGGACTTGAAAAATTCACTGTATTCGTAGTTGCATTGGCGCAAAAAACTTGATTAGCAAGAGCGTTTACTGTTGGTGTTGGTTGAATTATGATTGTATCAAGTGAAGGTATGTAACCAAAACAAGTTCCATTTGACAAAAACAAAGACGGCACAAATTGTATTTGTGTTGTTCCAGTGTTGCAATACGAATAAGTTACAGTCTGTGCTGTATTAGGAACAAGGTCTACAAAAGCGCCGTTTCCAAAAAGCAATTTTGCTTCAGTTGCCCCTGTTGTATTGACATCAATGGAGGCCAAATAGCATGAGCACCCCGTTAAACTTGAATTGGTAACATCTAAAGTCCCATTAGGTCCACCAATATTGACAATGACAACTTGTTGCGTATCTCTACAAACGGCTCCAGAACTTGTGGGCATAGAACTTACAATTAAAGTGACATTATAAGTACCTGGAAGAGAATAAACTGTAGATGGATTCCAATTCGTTGAAGTTTGACCATTTCCAAAATCCCACTGTGCAGAATTGTTATCAGGATTATTTGAACTTGTATTTGTAAAACTGACGACATTTGGCGGATTAAAACAAGCAAAAGAATTAGCTGATGCAAGTGCTGATGCGGAAACATCCAATACAGTGATTGGAATTAGCGTATCATCGATACATCCTAAATTATCACTTACAGTCAAACTAATCGTTTGGTTACCTTGTTGATTAAATGTAAAAACTCCAGGATTTGCAACATTTGCAGAAATGGGAGAAGCATTTGAAGCAATCCAGTCATAAGTCAACGAACCAACACCAAAAGAATTAGGTGAAACCGACACAGTTTGGTTGTTACAAATAAAATCCTGATCGACGGAAAATGATGCAAAAGGTTTTCTTACAACAACATTTCTAGTCGACGTTTTTGTGCAACCAAAATCATCGGTAACTGTCAAAGTAATGGTATAATTTCCAGAAGATGAATATGTATGTATTGGATTTGCAAAATTCCCAAGTGTGTTAGGTGTTCCATCTCCCCAATCCCAAATACGAGAAACTATGGAGCCATTTGGTGCAATTGAATTATCCGTTGCTGAAAAAGATAAGCCATTACATATTGTATCTGGCGTGACAAAAGTACCTGTGACTCCGTGAATATGAATTACATGAATGACAGTGTCGTTGCAACCATTATTATCTATGTTAATCATACCTACCCCATAATTACCTGGAGCATATGTGGGAGAATTAAAAATTCTACTGCGAGGAGTTCCTCTCAAACCTGCAGATGTGTTCACAAATGAAATTCCTGTATTTGTATTCCAGTCCCAAAGAGTATTTACAGAACTAATTGAGGCTGTTGCAACTCCAGAATTATATTGTGGAGCTGGAGTTGTATTTACAAATTGTAGCGTACCTCCAATACATACATCAGAGGATAAAACCCCAGCATCATTCGATTGAAAATCAGCTAAATTATTAGGATTTGCATTCACGGTAAAATTACGCTGAGTTGGTAAACACCCAGTTGCAATGTCAGATACCGTTAAGTTTACTACATAAGTACCAAAAGTAGGGAAAGTGTGGGTCACTGATTGTAAATTTGAGTTTGGTGAACCATCACCAAAATTCCAAGTATACACTGTTGATGGTGAAGTACCTGTTGAAGTAGATGAAAAACTTCTAACTAATTGATTATCGCAAATTACTTGACTTGCGGAAAAATTTGACTGAGGTCCTGTCACTATAACATTCACTTGTGAAGTAGACCCTGAACACCCTAATGCATTCCCAACAGTCGTGAAAGGAGTCATTGAAACTGTATAATTTCCCAAAACAGGATAAGAATAGCAATAAGAAATAGTTGGGTCAAAAAATGCAGTGAAACCATTTCCAAAATCAAGTAAAATTGTATCAGCACCATTTCCTGTATACTGAAAACAATAGTTATCTGCATTCACACATTGCGTAACAGCAGTCAAATTCACAAAAGAGGATGTTGGTGGCGCACCATTACCTACAGTGATGGCAGTTGGAAAAGTTGTTGAAACTGTGCAACCATCTAGCGAAGTTGAACTCATTGAAATGGAATAATTTCCTGATGTGTTATAAGTTACGGCGATAGGTCCTAAACCATTTCCAACATTTGGAGAAGAAGCGCCAGGAAAACTCCAAGTAGTTAAAGCTCCATTTGTGTTTGGTGTTGTAGAAGTAAAAGCGGTAGTAACTGGAGCAGAACAAGCATTTGAGGTAGAGGCTATGTAACTATTTACAGGTAAATCATTGACCAAAACCGTAATTGAATCAGGAATACTAGGACAACCTAAGGTGTATACCAAAGTATAAACTGTTGTTGAGGTTGGAGAAACTGATATCGATTGACTGGTTAAATTTCCTGGTATCCAAAGAAAGGTTCCACCTGTCAAAGCGGGATTTGCAGTTAGTTGAACACTAGAACCTGCACAAATAGTAGCGTCATTATTTGCAATACCAGAATTTTCCGAATTAGTTAAAGTTACTACAGGTGCAACAATTGAATTTACAGTAATACTTAAAGGTAAACTTGTGCATGCACCGTTGCTAAATGTAACAGAATAAACCCCAGAATTACCAACTGCTATGTTATTTGTTTCTTCTCCAGTTGACCATGTAAATTGACCGTTGGGAACACTCCCTGTCGCCACCAAATTTGTCGTCTGACCTTCACATATATCAATATTTGTGGTATTTGCTGAAACAGTGGGAAGCGCCCTAACATTTACATTGATAGTTTGAATACCTACACAACCATTTGGCGCTGTGGAAGTCACAGTGTAAGGAACAACAATATTATTAGCAGTATTATTTGTTAAAACTTCACTGATATCCCCGACTCCACTCCCTATGTTTGGAGTAATACCTGCAACATTTCCTCTCGTCCATGAATAGGTAGTACCAGCAATCGAACTCGAAAAAGTGTAATTAAAAATTGAACCGCTGCAAACAGAATTTGAATTTAAAGGACTTGTCAAACTAGGAGCTTGTAATACTGTAATTGCTGGTAAATTCATTGTAGTAAAACAGCCAAAAGAATTCGTAACTGTGGCAGTGGGATTATAAACTCCAGCTGAATTATAAATTATTGAAAAATCTTCCGAAGCAGAAATCGTTCCATTAGCAGAATTTATTGCAAATGATTGAAAGGATCCACTTCCTGGAGTTGAACTTCCGTTGAAATAAACATTTAACGGTGAACAACCAGATGAAGAAGAAAGGTTGTAATTGATTGTCGGTGGTGAATAAACTTCTAAAAATCCACTTTGAATATTTGTTGTTGAAACCCCAGCATCCGTAACAGTTAGAGTAACATTATACAAACCAGAGTTATTTAAAAACACAACGATAGAACTCCCAGAAAGCGAATTATTGAATCCAGCGGGACCTGTTATTGTCCAAACATAATTTGAATAAGTGGGATTCGAGGCGTTTAAACTAAATAGGTTACCAGGACATTGATTTTGATCAACACTTGTGAAAGTGGCATTTAATTGTCCTTTTACTTCTGATATAGAAAGCAATAACAATAAAAAGAAACTAAAATATGTACCAAAAAATCTACCCATTGAAAATCACTGATTAAACAAAACTTGATGTTTAAATCTAAACTTTTTTTTTAAATTATCAAAATTTAACTTATTAATTGTAAGAATTCTAAATTAAGAAAAAATGATTTTCATAGGTTTCACCTTATAATCTCGTTTGATTCTACCCAATTGCTCTCATGCAAAGCCCTATCAATTAATTGTATTTTATATTTGATTGTATCACTTTCTGCTGAAAAAGGATTGTAATAAATAGGTTCAATCGTTGCAATGATTTTTCCTTTCAAGCCTTTCGGCTCACCAGAGTAAATAGGCTTGATCCTGTTTTTAAAGACGATTGAATCCCCATCAATATCCTTTCCAACAACCCATCCATCTACATCGTCTTTTTCATAATATACCATGTAAACGTTGTAATAATATTTCGATTCAGGGTTATAAGGTGCAATTATTTGGTCATCAGACAATCCAATATCTCCTTCGCCATCTTGAAAAGTAAAACTAATTTTAGCAGAATCACCTATTTGAAAAAATTCAACAAACTCTATTTCAGGCACCTCATTGTAATTCTGTTCTTTGAAACAAGAACAAAAGAGCATTAATATAGCCGAAAATAAGAGAGAGTATTTTAACATAGAATAAAGATATACAAAATCTCGACATACTAAAAACAGAATAGTATTGATCCTTATACCAAAAGGCATAACACAAAGTTTCAAAAACCGTTGTTAATTGAATATTACTACATCGTCAATTTTTGCATACTCCTATCATCTTTATGTTTTGAATTTTATCTTTCCATTAAAAGAATTAATTACTGATTTTCAACTAATAAAGAAGAGATATCTTTGTGCCATAAATCAAAAATATTTATAAAAAAGCAAAAAAAATGTAACATTTTAATGCTTGAAAAGTCAAATTAAAAACGAAGTAAAAAAAAGAAAAATGAAAAAAACAACATTCACATTAGCACTTTTTTTCTTGGCAACTGGAATCTCATTTGCAAGCAAAAATCCAATTGAAGATGAGAAAAAAGACAACTCGAAAGTTTCAGAAACGAAAACTGAAGAAACAACTTTCATTACCCAGATGTCTGAAGATTCACAAAAACTAAAAGTTAGCGTATCAGGAATCAAAGATCCTTATGCAAGTATCTCTGTCACAAACCAACGTGGAGCAACCATTCAATGCGCATTTATCAATGAGCAAACCAATGAGTTTAATTTTGATCTTTCCAAACTTGAAAAAGGAAATTACAATGTAATGTTAATTACTGACCAAGAAATTAGAATCAAACGAATTCAAATTGATTAAGAATACAAATCACCCTTCACCTGAAAAAATAATGCCGTTTTAGGCGAAAATCAAGATAGTATCAAAAATAAACCGTTCACAACATTATTCAAGCCGTATTTAATTAGTTATGTAACTTTTCTTACAAAAGTTGCTTATCCTTGTACTAATTATTACATCAATATGAGGAAAATACTATTTCTAATCTCACTTCTTGCAACATTACCAATGTTTTCTTTCGGTCAAAACATGCATATCTCTGGAAATGTTTTTGACACTATTAGCAATGCGCCATTAGAAAATGCAATGGCGATGGTGGTTAGAATTAAAGATTCACTTTTGGTTGATTTTCAGCGAACGGACAATAAAGGAAATTTCAATTTCAATACGTTACCTCTTGATACTTTGCAATTGATTGTTTCTCACCCAAAATTTGGAGAAAGAGAATATTATTTTTTTGGAAGACCTGATAACGCTGATTTTGAACTTAAAAAAATCATTCTTCCTGTTCGAAGCACGCGTATTGATGAAGTAACCATTTATGCCTACAAAGACCCTATTTATTACAAAGGCGACACTTTAGTTTATGTTGCTGATTCATTTGCAACAAAACCAAACGCTGTTGTTGAAGATTTGCTGAAAAAATTACCTGGAATCAAAGTAGAAGCTGACGGATCAATCACTTCACAAGGAAAAGAAATTTCTCAAGTTTTGGTTGATGGAGACGAATTTTTTGGCGCTGATCCAACCATGGCGACTAAGAATCTCGCTGCAAAAGGAGTTGAATCTGTTCAGGTTTATGAAAAGAAAAATGAAAATGCTTCCGAAGGAGATGAAACCATACAAGTACTAGACCTCAAATTAAAAGATGATGCCAAAAAGGGATATTTTGGAAAAACATCTGTCGCAGGAGATTTTAAACGCTTTTATGAAGGTGAATTACTAGCTAATAAATTCAATAAAAAACAAAAAATATCCGTATTTGCCTTGGTTTCAAATACAACCAATTCGAGCTTAAGATGGCAAGATGCTTATAAATATGGTATCGAAACCGGATATACATACAATGAAGAGGAAGACGAATGGCAATCGGATAATATTCAGCAAGGAACTGGATTCCCAACAACCCTGAAAACGGGCGTTTACTATGATGATCAAATCACAGAAAAAACCAAATTTGCTGTCAATTATACTTATTCAAACAATGGACTGGAAACTGCAGAAAGAAATAGATCTCAGTACTTCTTAGAGGATACTTCCTATGTCACAGATCAACAAAATCAATCAACAAGCTTAAATCAATCACACGCTTTGAATATGCTCGTTGAACACAAAATCGACTCTTTGACAACCATCGAATTTGAGCCAAAATTAAAAATCAATTTGGCTAATTATGAAAGCGTTGATAAAACAGATTTTACTGGTTCTGATAATGTTTTAAACAGATCTACCAATGTAAAAAATAATTCTGAATCATCAGGAACCAATCTTAAAACTAGATTATCGTTAATCCGAGATTTCAAGAAAAAAGACAGGAAATTAGTGGCTACTTATCGATTTACTTACGATGACAACAGATCAAACGGGAAATTGTATTCACTCAATGACAATGTTTTTAACACTGTATTTAATGATACAATCGATCAACAAAAAGACAATAATTCTTTGTCTTTAAGTCACACTGCAAGTGCAATCTATACTGAACCATTGAATGCCAAATTCAAATTAGAATTCGACTATGAAATGTTCTCAAACCACAACAATCAATCGAAAAAAACCTTCAATTTCGCAAACGGAAATTATGAATCTGTAGATCTTAATTTTACCAATGAATTTGAAAACAATAAATTACAAAACAGAATCGGAAGTTCAATCATATATGACCATAAAAAGAACCGTTTTGTTGGTGGAGTAAGATTTAGAAATGTAGAAATTTCAAACAAAAACTTAATTTCTGATACAACAATTTTCCAATCGGTAAACAATGTTTTACCTCGATTTAAATACACCCACAAATTTTCTCAAAACAACAGATTAGTGGTCAATTATAGCACCTCATCTTCTCAACCAAGCGTAAACCAGCTTCAACCAGTAAGAGACAATACAAATCCAAATAGAATATCTTTGGGAAATCCAAATTTAAAACCCAATTTTGTACACAGCGGTTTCATTGCCTACAATAGTTACAAGCCTGTTTCTGGAAGATACATATGGTCACGATTAAGTCAAACACTTACTCAAAATGCATTTACAAGTTCTGTAGATTTTGATGCCTTTGGTAGAACTTACACCAAAACCGTTAATACAAATGGAAACACTTACACAAACTTGTATTTTGGTGGTGGATTTCCGTTTTATAAACAAATTATAACACTAAATCCAAATGTGAACGCTGGTTATTCTAAATTCAATAATTTTGTAAATGGTGAAAAAAACTTGACAATCAATAAATCTGTTGGTGGTGGTTTATATGCTGCTTACCAAACAGATTCTTTGGAATTTTCTTTGTCAGGAAATGTAACATATACAGATCCTAAAAGTTCAATTAGTGAGGCAAGTAGCCAACCTTATTACACGCAAAATTATTCAGCCAATTTACTTGTGAAACTGCCTTGGAAATTAGGCATCGAATCTGATGCAAATTATACAATCAATTCTGGAAGAGCTGCAGGTTATGATATCAATTATTTCATTTGGAATGCCACGGTATCCAAAACTTTCGGAAAACTCGACAATTTAATTTTTGGGGTCACAGTTTATGATATACTAAACCAAAACATCAGTGCTGGTAGGGATGTAAATGCAAACGTGATTACTGATAGTCAGACAAACATCATTGCGCGCTATTTACTTGTGAAATTAACTTATAAATTCAACAGTGCTAAAATCAAAGAAAATGAAGAAGACCATTTCTAATACAATCCTTTTTGCAATCTTTTTTCTAGCTTTTGGTTTGATTTCAAATGCACAAATCACTGCTGGCAAAATTACTTTTGAACGAAAAACGAATCTTCTGAAAAGATTCAACGACCCGAATATGATTCGTTGGTTAGGCGAAAAAAACAAAACCAAAATAGATCTTTTTGATCTCTATTTCAACGATAGTATGTCGCTTTTCGTACCACAAGATATTGTTGGAACAGATGAAATGAGTTGGGCAACAAATAGAAATACAGTTTATCAAAACTTCAATCAGCATTCAAGATTATCTATCTTCAGCGTTTGGGGAGAAAATTTATATGTCCAAGACTCCACATACCAAAGAATATGGAAAATCACTGAAAACAAAAGAAAAATCGGTAAATACGAATGTCGAAAAGCCATTTGGGAAGTAAATGATACAACCAGAATATACGCTTGGTTTAGTGATGAAATTATTCCTTCCGTTGGTCCTGAATCTTTTACAGGTTTACCAGGTGCAATATTAGGATTGGCTACTGAAGATGGTGGCGTAATTTATTTTGCTAAAACGGTTGAAATTCAAAATCCAAACTTTAGCACTTTGGCACCAAAAATAGGGAAAAACAAAACTGTGACGTCAAGTGAACTAAGACTGAGGTTAGAAAAACAATTCGGTTCAAAACCTGAATTCAAAAACTTTATTGTCGAACTATTTACTTGGTGACGCTGGAAATAATTCGTTCACTTTTTTAAAGCGATAGTCAAAAATGTCATCTAATTTTCGCTTAACCAAAATTGGATGAACCATTTTTCCTAAAATACCTAAGGGTAAATCATAAGAAACGATATCGGTCATTTCAACTCCTCCTTCTACTTCCTTGAAATGGTGCTCATGGTGCCACATTTTATATGGTCCAAAACGCTGTTCGTCCACAAAAAAGGATTTTTCATGAACATATTTTATTTCAGTTACCCAATTAACTGGAATTCCTAATAAAGGTCTGATTTTGTAAGCAATCATCAAACCCTCATACATCATATCAGGAACATATGTCAACACATCAAAACCCATGTAATCAGGAGTAATTGTTTGCAAATTTTTGGGCGAGGAAAAAAAGTCCCAACAAGTTTGAATGTCAGTTGGAACGAATTGTGTTCTTTTTAATTGATACATTGTTTACGATTTCTGAAATTACTTAATAAACAGTAAAAACTAAAAATTGTTTAATTTTCAATAGTATCTATTTGGAATCAGGTAATTTTTAACATAATCTTCAACTCCCGCCTCTAGCGTGTGGAATCCTTTGACAAAGCCTGCATCCAACATTTTTTCCATTTTAGCTTCAGTGAAATATTGGTATTTATCTCTGATATCAATTGGCGTGTCTATAAAACCGATGTTTGCTTCTTTCCCCATCGCGTGAAAAGTATTCGTTGCCAAGTCCAAGAAAGTACGTGCTTTGCCTGAACCTAAATTGTAAATCCCAGAAGTTGGTTGTTCTTCCATCAAAAATATGCAAACTTCAACTACATCTTTCACATAAACGAAATCACGTAATTGCCCTCCATCAGTGTAATTAGGATTGTGAGAACGGAACAAATTCATCGAACCTTTTTCAGAAATCTGATTGAATGCGTGAAAGATAACAGAAGCCATTCTCCCTTTGTGGAATTCGTTCGGACCATAAACATTGAAGAATTTCAAACCTGCCCAAAAAGGTGGTTGTTTAGCTTGCTTCAATGCCCAAATATCAAAATCGTTTTTAGAATCTCCATACGGATTCAATGGTTTTAAACTTGGAATGATCTCATGGTTATCCTCGTATCCAAATTCACCTAAACCGTAAGTAGCTGCAGAACTAGCATAAACCAATGGCACTTGCTGATCGGAGCAAAAATTCCAAATCATTTGAGTATATTCCACGTTCAATTCATCAAAAATGGATTTGTCAAATTCAGTTGTATCTGTTCTGGCGCCTATGTGGAAGATAATTTCAACCTCTTTTCCGTTTTTTTGCAACCAAGATTCAAAGACGTTTCGTTCTACTTTTTCAGCCAATTTTTTTCCAACTAAATTTTGGTCTTTTTCATGTTTGGTGAAGTCGTCAACGACAACAATATTTTCTTTTCCTGCTTGATTCAATCTTGAAACCAAACAACTTCCAATAAAACCAGCGGCACCTGTTACAACAATCATTTCTATGAATTTTCAGCAAAGATACTGTTTTTCAAAAAGAAAAAATCGCCTCTCGTTTGCTTTTCATTTTTTTGGCAATTCGTCATATTCCGATTTTACGTTGACATTTGAATTTCAAGTTGAATAAAGAATTGGGTGCAGGTTTTTAAATCACTTTGCAATTATTGTTTTCTATTTTCGTAATTTTGAAATCTCAAATAAAATGGATTTCACATGAAGCAATACCACGATTTATTAAACCATATTCTTGAAAACGGAACTCAAAAAGGAGATCGCACGGGAACGGGCACAATTTCTACTTTTGGCTATCAAATGCGGTTTGATCTAAATGAAGGTTTTCCGGTATTGACTACAAAAAAATTGCATTTACGTTCGATTATTGTTGAACTTTTGTGGTTTTTACAAGGTGACACAAATATCAAATTTTTGAAAGACAACAATGTTTCAATTTGGGATGAATGGGCTGATGAAAATGGTGATTTAGGCCCAGTTTACGGGCATCAATGGCGTTCTTGGCCTGCGAAAGACGGTGGAACAATTGACCAAATTTCCAATCTAATTCAGCAAATCAAAACCAATCCAAATTCGCGAAGATTATTGGTATCTGCTTGGAATGTCGCTGATGTTGACCACATGGCTTTGCCTCCGTGTCACACGATGTTTCAGTTTTATGTTGCTGATGGAAAATTGAGTTGTCAATTGTATCAAAGAAGCGCTGACACATTCTTGGGCGTTCCTTTCAATATTGCTTCTTATGCCCTTTTGACCATGATGATTGCACAAGTTTGCGACTTGCAATATGGAGAATTTATCCACACTTTGGGTGACGCGCATTTATATAACAATCACCTTGAACAAACCAAATTACAATTGACAAGAGACTGTCGCCCTTTGCCAACGATGAAAATAAATCCAGAAGTGAAAGATATTTTCGGATTTAAATTGGAAGATTTTGAGTTGTTGAATTACGATCCACATCCACATATTAAGGGAGCGGTTGCAGTTTAAAGAATTATTTCAACTTACTCAAAAAGTCTAATCCTTTTTCCAATCCATATCGGTAATCCAATTCCAATGCAACTTTTGAATTGGTATATCCTCCCGTTTTGAGTTTTTGCTCAGGTGCAATTTGTTGAATTTTGATTCCTGATGGTGGATTTAAAATGATGTCTATTGATTCATTGAATTTGACATGTTGATTAGAAAAAATGGTTGTCAATCCGGGATGATTCTTGAAATATTTTTCACCCAAAAAATTAGGCAAAGATTGCTTTTCCTTCAAATCAGCGAATGAAGTTCTAATAACTAAAATGTCTGTCGCACCTTGTTCAACAGCCCATTGCACGGGCAACGGATCACTCCAACTTCCGTCCATGCATTCGTGTCCGTTAATCTCGTGTTTGGCTTTGGTCACAAAAGGAATCGCACATGAAGCAATCAAACAAGAAACCCAATTTTCGGCTGTTGGAGTTAAATATTCTGGCTTTCCTGTATTTCTGTTTGTGGCTACAATCCCAATCGATTTATGTCCGTGATTTTCAAAAATAGCTGACATATTTAAGGGAACAATTTCTTGCGCTATTTCCTCAAAAAAATCTACATTCATAAAGACTCCAGAAGTAAATAATTGCTTGTAATTAATGAATTTAGGATCTTCCAAAAGTACATGGATTGATTGAATACATTTCTTGTATTCGCCATTCAAAAAATAAGTGAGTGCATTTGCACCACCAGAAACACCAACATAAACATCAAAAGGATTATAGTTTTGTGCAATAAATGCGTCTAAAACACCAGATGTAAAAGCAGTTTTAAAACCTCCTCCTTGAATGACTAAAGCTTTTTTGGACATTGCATTGAATTAACTTTTCTAAAGTTAATATTTTCTTTTTACACTTAATGAAATAAACTACCTCAATTCCAAATTATCAATCAAGCGAACTTCACCACAATAAGCAACAATACAAGCCACTGCTTTTGGAACCCAATTATCTGTCAAATTGATCAAAGAATTTGGATCTACAATTTCAAAATATTCAAGTTCCATCTTGGAATGATTGAAAAATTCTATTGTTGCAGCTTTAGTCTCTTCAGGTGTATGATTTTGAGCAAAATTTTTAGCGAAATTTAAAGCTTTACTAATTTTTACTGCTTCTTCTTTTTCTGTTGCAGACAAGCGCAAATTTCTACTACTCATCGCCAAGCCAGATGATTCACGCAAAGTAGGAACAGCAACAATATTAATTGGCAGGTCGAAAAATTTGGTCATGAATCTAATCACCGCAACTTGCTGAAAATCTTTGAGTCCGAAATAAGCATTTGTTGGTGTAACAATATCAAAAAGGCGATATACCACCTGGACTACACCTTGAAAATGTCCTGGACGATGCTCACCTTCCATCACTTGATCCAAAAAACCTAAATTGATTTTTGGAAGAACAAATTCATCAGTATAAATTTCATCAACCGATGGAATCAAAACTGCATCACAACCCAGATTTAAAAGAATCTCGCAATCAGCCTCTACTGAACGTGGATATTTATCCAAATCTGAGGCGTTGTTGAACTGAGTAGGATTTACAAAAATACTTGCAACTACCAAGTCATTAGACTTTTTTGCTTCAATAATCAAAGAACCATGTCCAGCATGTAAAGCGCCCATAGTAGGCACAAAACCAATGGTTTTCCCTAAATCTTTGTTGGATATTATAAACGATTTAAGTTCGTCAACTTTGGTAAAAACTTGCACTTGAAAAGATTCTAATGATTGCGAAAGCGACAAATCTATTCCTTTTTTTGATTTGTGCCATTTTTTTTCGTACTTTTGTACTGTTTTTTTATTAATAAAAACTTCCATGGAGAAAAAAAGAATTCTTTTTGTTTCACAAGAGATTGCACCATTCCTTCCGAAATCAGATATTTCTAACACTGCCCGTAAACTTCCACAAGGAATTCAGGACAATGGAAAGGAAATCCGCGTTTTTACTCCCAAATTTGGAAGTATCAATGAAAGAAGACATCAGTTACACGAAGTAATTCGTTTATCTGGAATGAATTTAATCATTGACGACAAAGATCACCCGTTAATTATCAAGGTAGCATCCATTCCAACTGCAAGAATGCAGGTATATTTTATCGACAACGATGAATATTTTAAGAGAAAAAATGCAATAACTGAAGATGATGGGAGTTATTATAATGACAATGATGAAAGATCAATGTTCTTTTGTCGTGGAGTTTTAGAAACTGTTAAAAAATTAGGTTGGAAACCAGATGTGATTCACTGTCACGGATGGATGGCTAACTTAATGCCACTTTACATCAAAAAAATGTATCATAAAGATCCACATTTTGCTGATACGAAGGTAGTTATTAGTTTATACGACAACGGTTTTAGTTCTAATTGGGATGAGCGCTTTGCCGATAAATTGAAGTTTGATGGTTTTGACAAGGAAATTACCAACAGTTTAGCAGATTCCTCATACGAAAATGTGACTCGTGTAGCACTGAAATATGCAGATGGTGTAACCATTGGTTCTGAAGCTTTAGATCAAGTCTCTATGAGTCTATTTGAAGAAGCAACATGTTTAAAGCAAACTTTTTTACCAGAAGAAACTCAAACAAAAGTAATGTCAGAGTTTTTTGACAAAGTTATTGAAGAAGAAGTACTTATATAAAAATATGGTTCCAACATTCAAATCAATTCAGTGGCGGAAAGTTCAAATACTTTCCGCTACTTTTTTTTGCATCACCCTTGCCTTGGTTTCTTGTAAGAAAAAAGAAACTATGGTCGGAAAGGACGCTTTTGATGCTAATGGTTTACTGAACTCAAATGCAGTTGACACATTTCAATTGAAAACCTACACCATTGAAGAGGACTCTGTGGTCACTAAAAATCAACTACATGCATTACTAGGTGCCTATAACGATCCTAAATTCGGAACTGTTGATGCTTCGTTTTACACTCAAATTAGTTTAGATAATCCTGGATCAACATCATTTGGTGTAAATCCTATTGTCGATTCAATTGTCTTATCGCTACAGTACACTGGTTATTATGGAGAAAACAAGGCGCAAACATTTGAAGTTTTTGAGTTAGCAGATGATTTGAGTGCGTCAGCTGATACTGTTTATTATTCGTTCTCGACTAAAAATATTAAACCAACAAACCTTGTTTTCCCCGGAAAGGAAACCATTACACCAGCACCGTCAGTTAAATCAGTGGTTGGAACAGATACTTTAGCTGCTCAATTAAGAATCCCACTTAAAAACAGCTTGGCAACATATTTAATGGATGGTGTTGCTTTGGGGAAATATGCATCTCAGGATCTTTTTCATGACTATTTTAAAGGAATATATGTAAAAGTAAGTGACCCAAATCCACCAAGTGGACAAGGTGCTGTGTACTACTTTAGCTTGAGTGCAATAAATTCGAAATTAACCATTTATTATAAAAATGATTTAATTGCAAAAACTTTTTCATTTTTGATGAACGGTACAAGCGTGGATTTTAATCATGTAAATTTTAATCGCACAGGAAAACCAATTGACAATTTAATCAATAATCCTGCGCTAGGTACATCGGAATATTATGCCCAAGCTTTTACTTCAAGAGCAGTCATTGAAATGCCTGGAATAAGTGATATACCCAAAAATTCAATCATTCAAAAAGCGCAGTTAATTATACCTATCACACACTATACCAATAACTTGCTTTACCCAAGTGTACAATTGAATTTTGGTACAAGGATTACTGCTGACAACGACACAATCTATTCAAGAGGAAATGTGATTTATGATGACAATCAAAAAGCCTACATAATTGATGTCCGTCAACATGTGCAACAAGTAGTAAGTCAAATAATTGCTAATAGGGGAATATTTTTGCGACCAACTTACTTTAATTCTACAGTTGAAAGAATTATTTTCAATGGCACAGAATCAGTTAACAAGAAAAAACCTAAATTAGTCGTCACTTACACCAATTATTAAAAGATATTATATGTGTGGAATTGTAGCTTACATTGGAAAAAAAGAAGCTTATCCTATTTTGATTAAGGGATTAAAAAGATTAGAATACAGAGGATATGACAGTGCAGGAATTGCATTGTTGAGCGGAGGAAATGTCAATTTATATAAGAAACAAGGAAAAGTTGCAAACTTAGAAGAATTCGCAACTGGTAAAGATATTAGCGGGAATTCGGGAATTGGCCATACAAGATGGGCAACGCACGGACTTCCAAATGATATTAATTCTCATCCACATACTTCAATGGATGGGAAAATTGCTTTGATTCATAACGGAATCATTGAAAATTATGATTCTATCAAAGAAGAACTTATTTCGCGCGGTTATATTTTCAAAAGCGAAACTGATACTGAAGTATTGGTTCATTTGATTGATGATATACAAAAGCACGAGAAAGTAGATTTAGTGGAAGCAGTTCGTTTGGCTCTGCAAAGCGTGGTAGGTGCATATGCAATTGTTGTACTTTCAAATGAGTCTCCTAACCAACTTGTTGCAGCAAGAAAAAGTAGTCCACTAGTGGTTGGAATTGGTGCAGAAAATGATTTTTATTTGGCATCTGACGCAACACCAATCATCGAATACACTAAACAAGTTGTTTACTTAGACGATGAAGAAATTGCCGTAGTTGATTTGAAAGAAGGTTTGAAAATTATAAACATTAAAAACCAAGTCAAAGCTCCTTATATTCAGGAACTTGAAATGCATCTTGAAGCACTAGAAAAAGGTGGCTATGAGCATTTCATGCTGAAAGAAATCCATGAACAACCGCGTTCAATAAGAGATTGTTTCCGTGGTCGTTTAAATGCTGAAAAAGGTTGGGTTTCTTTAGGTGGTTTGAAAGACTACCAGCAAAAAATCATGAATTCCAAAAGATTGGTCATGGTGGCTTGTGGTACTTCTTGGCACGCTTGTCAAGTAGGAGAATATTTAATCGAAGATTTGGCAAGAATAAATGTTGAAGTGGAATACGCTTCGGAATTTAGATATAGAAATCCCATTATCAACGAAGATGATATCGTTATTGCTGTGTCGCAATCAGGTGAAACAGCTGATACCATGGCAGCGCTTGAACTAGCAAAATCAAAAGGAGCAACTATTTTAGGTATTTGTAATGTTGTTGGTTCTTCCATTTCAAGAATTACTGACGCAGGATCATATACTCACGCAGGACCAGAAATTGGTGTTGCTTCAACGAAAGCATTTACTGCTCAAGTTACCGTTTTGACTTTAATGGCACTTTCGTTAGCAAACAGAAAAGGAACATTGAGCAGTTCTAAATTTCACACCATGTTATCAGAATTAGAAGCTATTCCAGATAAAGTTCAAAGAATTTTAGATAAAAATGATCTAATCGAAGAAATTGCAAGTGTTTACAAGGATGCAACAAATGCCCTTTACCTTGGAAGAGGCAGCTCTTTCCCAGTTGCACTTGAAGGCGCTTTGAAATTGAAAGAAATTTCTTACATCCACGCTGAAGGTTATCCTGCTGCTGAAATGAAACATGGCCCAATCGCATTAATTGATGAGGAAATGCCTGTTTTTGTTATTGCAACAAAAGGAACATCTTACGAAAAAGTGGTAAGTAATATCCAAGAAGTGAAAGCAAGAAAAGGAAAAATCATTGCCATTGTAACAGAAGGTGATGTGCAAGTAAGAGACCTTGCTGATCACGTTATCGAAATTCCTGATACGGATGAACACTTGGTTCCTCTCTTGGCAACAATTCCTTTGCAACTGTTATCATACCATATTTCAGTGATGAGAGGTTGTAATGTTGATCAACCTAGAAATCTAGCAAAATCAGTTACTGTAGAGTAAAAACATAAGATAAAATTAATTAAAACTGCCTCCCAAGGGCAGTTTTTTTTGTTAAAATGTCACCAATTAGAAAATTAATTTTTACCTTCAGGTCAACTTTAAGATTTTGAAATGAATAAAATCAAATGGTTTCAAAGGATCATGATTGTGATATTAATAGCAGTAAATGTCCTTTTCTATTGTATCAAAACGGATAAATCTGGTAGTACAACAATCACTTACACATTAGCTTCCATGTTAATTTCAAGTTGCTGTATACTAATATACACGAAAAGTAGAAAAAGAATTCAAGCGAAAATTTCAGTCGCTAAAAAATCAAAATAATGCCATAGTTTGATTTACTTTCGTAACTTCATTGCTCTAAAACTAGAAGTATGTTACGATTAAAAAATTTTATTCTACTCTTTTTTGTGTCACTATTGACTTATAATCAAAGCACTGCGCAAAACATATTAACACCTGAATTACTTTGGAAACTAAAAAGACTATCTGGTGGCAAAGTTTCGCCAGATGGAAGAAAAATACTGTTTGAATTACGTGAATTCAATGTGGCTACCAACAGTGGAAATACCGATCTTTACGTTTACGACATTGCTTCCAAACAATATAATCAAATCACTGAAACAAAATTCTCAGAAATGGATGCGGTATGGGGAAGGAATAACATGATTTGGTTTCTTTCAAACGAAAAAGATGGCGTTCAAATTTGGAGAATGAATCAGACTGGTGGTGATAAAAAGCAAATTTCGTCCATCAGTTTACCTGAAATCGAAGGTTTTAAACTTTCTCCGGATGAAACCAAAGTTGTACTAATTGGCGCAATCAAAACTAAAGAAACGTTGAAAGAAAAGCATCCAGACTTGCCAATGGCTAATGCGCGACTGGAAGATGATTTGATGTATAGACACTGGAATCAATGGTCTGACGAAAATAAAAAACACTTATTTTTACATGAAATCGCAAATGATAAAATCGCTCTCAATAGTATAGATCTCCTTGTTAATGAACCTTATGACGGAATTTTACCGCCTTTCGGTGGAAGTGATCAAATCGTTTTTTCTTTAGATTCTAAAAAAATAATATACAGTTGCAAGAAAAAAATTGGTAAAGCGTTTGCCATTAGTACAAACAGTGAATTATATCAATTTGACATAGAAAGCAAAAAAACAATTAATCTAACAGAAAATTATATTGGCTATGACGCCAATGCACGCTATTCAAATAATGGCAAACTCTTAGTTTGGACTAGCATGGCACACGATGGATTTGAATCAGACAAAAACGATTTGATTCTGAAAAATATAGAAACCGGAAAAGACATTAATCTAACTGCAAAAACAGACATTACTGTGGACGAATTTTGTTTTAGTACAGACGACAAAACCATTTATTTCCTAGTACCAATAAAAGGAACAAAACAAATTTTCGCTATCGATTTAAAAACCGAAATTATTACTCAGTTGACATTCGGTCAATTTGACTTTGTTAGTTTGGATTTAAACTCCACTGAATTAATCGCTTGCC
>JBIKJE010000060.1:0-19012 GCA_044361165.1 Crocinitomicaceae bacterium
TTGCTAAATTTGCGGTTCATAATACAAGGGTAAATACAAATCCTATTAATTATTTTTAGCACATGGCTGGAGCAGCGACTAAAAAAGAAGTATCAGTGGCGGAGAGATTAGACGCCCTTTTTGAATTACAGAAAATTGATTCTGAAATTGATAGAATCCGAACTATCAGAGGTGAATTGCCTTTGGAAGTGCAAGATTTGGAAGACGAATTGATTGGATTGGAGACTCGTTTGAAGAAATTACAAGACGAAATCAAAGATTTAGATCAAGAGGCTGCAGATCGTAAAAATGCAATGAAAGATGCAGAAGCAGCGATTTTGAAATATAAAGAACAACAAAATAACGTTAGAAATAACCGTGAATTTGAATCTTTAGACAAAGAAATCGAGTTTCAAACTTTGGAAATCAAATTGCATGAAAAACGTATCAAAGAATCAAAATTTGGTATGTCAGGCAAAAAAGAAGTGATGGAAGAAGCAAAAACACGTTTGGATTTACGTAAAGGTGATTTGGCTGCTAAAAAAGCTGAATTGGACGAAATCGTGAGTGAAACGCAAAAAGAAGAAGATGCATTGACAGCGAAATCTGACAAAGCAAAATCTTTGATCGATGAGCGTTTGGTAATTGCTTACAACCGTTTGAGAGAAAACGCAAAAAATGGTTTGGCAGTTGTTCCTGTTGATCGTGATTCTTGCGGTGGATGTTTCAACAAAATCCCACCACAACGTCAATTAGACATTCAAACAAAAAGAAAAGTAATCGTGTGCGAGCATTGTGGAAGAATTTTAGTTCCGACACAAGAAGCTTAATCTTTTTGTTCAAAATAATTTAAAGTCGCTTTCGAGTGACTTTTTTTTTGCGCGGTAATTTTCTCTAACTTAGTTGAAAATTCTACAAATTAATTTCAAATTTATGAAACCAACATTAGTCATCGGAGCAAGCAATCGTCCTGAAAAATACGCATACAAAGCGGTCAAAAGTTTATTAAATCACGGTCATTCGGTTTTTGCATTTGGAAGAATGAAATCTCAAATAGATGGGATTGAAATTGAAAATGAATGGAATCCAAATTGGAAAGTGGACACCGTTACTTTATATCTCAATCCACAAAATCAAGTAGAATATTTCCAGAAAATCATTGATTTAAAACCAAAACGCGTGATTTTTAATCCAGGAACAGAAAACGAAATTTTTCAAGAAATCCTTGAATCAAATGGTATTTCTAGTGAAATCGCATGTACTTTGGTGTTATTGTCAATTAACGAATATTGAAGATTGTTTTTAACAAAAAACAAGACAAATAAATTTATTTTTTAGTCGCTAAACCGCCGATGAATGCGTAATTTTGCATCCACGAAGAAAATAATTTTTTATATGGAAAAATTTTCAAAAGCGCTTTTCTCCATGCGCATGATGGCATTAGCGATGTTGGTCTTTTTATTGGCCATCGGAGCTGCGACAATGATTGAGTCAATATATGATATTCAGACTGCCAAAATAATGATTTACAATGCTTTTTGGTTTGAATGTTTGTTGATTTATTTGACAATCAATTTGATTGCCAATATTTTCAGATACCGCATGTTTCAAAGAGAGAAAATCGCGATGTTGACTTTTCACTTATCTTTCATTATCATTATCATCGGAGCGGGCATTACCCGTTTTTTTAGTTTTGAAGGAATGATGATTATCCGTGAGGGCGAATCTTCGAATATCATTCTAGCAGCAGATCCTCATTTGTGGTTTAGAATTGATGACAATAACAAAATGCAAGCTTCTCATTCAGAGAAAATGTTCATGAGTGAGCAAACCAACAATTATTTCAGTCTTGAAAAAGAAATTCCAAGTAGAAAATCAACGGTGAAAATCGAATATGTAGATTTTAAGAAGAAACAAGTTGATTCATTGTTGATTAGTGATACAATTAAAACAGGAGTTTTAGACATCGTAACTGGTGGAATGAATTCAACTTTCGTTGGTCCTAGCGGATTTGTGATGGTGGGAGATGTGGCACTTTCATACGACAAAAAAGACGCCATGCCTGGAATTTCGATTACACGAAAGAATGGTCAATTGATGATTGAAACCAAAGTTCCTGTGCGTTATTTACCGATGTCACAAATGAAAGTTTTTCGTCAATCAGGTTTGACACCGCCAGATTCTTTGTACACTGAAATCCCAACAGATTCAATGGTTCCATTTTTATCTACTACACTTTACCAAGTAAATGGCGAACAATTTGTTTTCAAAAGAGAAATTCCTCACGCGAAAATGGTAAAAATGAGTTCTGGTAAGAAAAAAGTGGGAATTGATATTTTGACTTTGAAAATTTCAGACGGAAATAAATCGAAAGTGGTAGAATTGGAAGGAGGTTACGGTCAAATACCGACCAAACACATGTTCACTTTCAATGGTTTGACTTATCAAATGCAATACGGTTCAACGATGTTTGAATTGCCGTTTTTCATTTTATGTAGAAATTTCACTTTGGATCAGTATCCTGGTTCAGATGTTGCTTCCTCTTTTTCAAGTGATGTGACGATTCAGGACGAAAAAAATCATTACACAAGAGATCAGCGTATTTTTATGAATAATGTAATGGATTACAACGGATTTAGATTTTTTCAATCTGCTTATGATTTAGATGATCCAAATACACCTGAGAACGAAGAAGGAACGCGTTTGAGTGTCAATCAAGATTGGTTGGGAACAAACGTCACTTATTTGGGTTATTTATTGATGGCCATTGGAATGGTGCTCTCGATTTTTGCTCGCAATGGAAGATTCAAAGAATTGCAAGAAAAAATCAAAAAATCCAGGTTGAGAAGAGAATCTGCCTTGATGATATTGCTTTTGGTTTCAATGTCATTTTTCAATAATGCATTTGCCCAAGAAACGCACAAACATGAAGATCATGCAGGACACAATCATGCGCATGAAAAGCAAATGGTTCCGCAAAAGCCTATTTTTAGAATTGCTTCTGAAGAACAATCAAAAGAATTGGCTTCGTTGTTGGTTCAAGATTTTAAAGGAAGAATTATTCCTTTTCAAACGATGTGTAACGAATTGCTTTCTAAGGTTTATGGAAGCAAATCTTACAATGGAAAAAATGCAGTACAAACTGTAATGAGTATGCACATGTATCCAGATCATTGGTTGTCTGAAAAAATCATTTCTGTGCCAACCGCGGTGAGAGAAGAATTGAAATTGTCTAGTTACGCAAGTTTCAAGGATTTGATTGATGCAAATGGTCAATTAAAATTTATAGATAAATACAATGCAGCGCACAAAAAGTTGGAATCAAAACGAAATGAATTCGAAAAGAAAATCATCAAATTGGTTGAAAGACATCAAGTTTTGAATTCAATTTTCAGCTGGCAATACATGAAATTGATTCCATTGAAAAATGATGCTAGAAACAATTGGTATGTGCCGTTGAGTATGGATTTAATGCAAAAAGATTCCATTTCTTCGTCTTTTGCACTTCAATATTTGTCTGCATTGGATGAAGGTTGCAAAACGAATTCTTATGGCGAAGCGACTGACAAATTGAATGCTTTAAAGAAATTTCAACGCATCGTTGGAGGTGAGTTTGCTCCGAGTGAAACCCATGTAAAATGGGAGATTCGCTACAACAATATGAATATTTTCAAAAATTCCATGTATAGCTACTTGCTCATTGGAATGGTTTTATTGATTATTTTCTTTATACGCATTTTTGTTCACCCAACACCAGTTTCTGAACGTAAATTCAGACGTATTTCTATTCCTTTTGTGGTTTTAATTTCAATCATTTTTATTTATCACGGTTCCGGTTTAGCAATGCGCTGGTATATTTCTGGCCATGCTCCTTGGAGTAATGGATACGAAGCTGTTGTCTTTATTGGATGGGTCACAATGATTGCAGGATTTATCTTTTCAAAAAAGAATCCAGTGGTTTTAGCAGGAACAGCAATTCTTGCATTTTTCATGATTTTCGTGAGTGAAATGAGTTTGCTGGATCCAGAAATTACACCACTACAACCTGTTTTGAAATCCTATTGGTTGATGATTCACGTTGCCATTATTACTGGAAGTTATGGATTCCTTGGTTTGGGTGCGATTTTAGGATTCTTCAATCAGATTTTATATGTTTTCAGAAATAGGATCAATGGGAAAAGAATCACTGCTCACATTGGTGAAATCACTTACATTTCAGAATTGACAATGACAATTGGTCTATTTATGTTAACGATTGGAACATTTTTAGGCGGTATTTGGGCCAATGAATCTTGGGGAAGATATTGGGGCTGGGATCCAAAAGAAACTTGGGCTTTGGTGTCAGTATTGGTTTATGCCGTTATATTACACTTGAGATACATTCCTCAACTTTCTAATAAATTTACATTTAACGTGGTAAGTTTTTGGGGTTATACTTCGATTTTATTTACATTTTTTGGAGTAAATTTTTATTTGACAGGATTGCATTCATACGCAAGTGAGGAAGGTTTGGCAGAAGTTCCTAAATGGATTTTTTGGACCATTTTTGGATTTTATGTTTTCACAGAGTTTGCTGCATTTCGCTATCAAATTTACAAATCTCAAAATGGTAAATTACCGCTTCAACATTTCATCAAAAAGTTAGTCATTTCATTGTCAATTTTATGGGTTGTTTATATATTGCAATTAATATTTATTAAGCAGGGATTTGATTTAGAGGTAATTTATACGTACTTTGAACTGACAGGTTGGTTTGTCATAGTTATTGGAATAATGGCATTTTTGAATGCTATGAGAAAAAAATCAACCATTGAACTATAGGAAAATGAATATATACAGTTTTGAAATTCTAGATATTTCTGGTAGAGCTTTTGATTGGGAAACTGTCAAAGGAAAGAAAATCATGGTTGTGAATGTGGCATCAAAATGCGGCTTGACACCTCAGTATGTGCAGTTGGAGGAATTGTATCAAAATTATCAAGATCAAGGATTTACAATTTTAGGTTTTCCAGCGAATAATTTTGGAGCACAAGAACCGGGAACCAACGATGAAATTGCTTCTTTTTGCGAAGTAAATTATGGTGTGAGTTTTCCGATGATGTCTAAAATATCTGTATTAGGAAACGATCAACATCCTTTGTATAAATGGTTAACTGAGGAGACAAATGAATCAGTTTCGTGGAATTTTCAGAAATTTTTGATAGATGAAAATGGTGACGTTGTAGAAAGTATTTCGCCAACTATTTTGCCAAATGATGAAGCCATTTTGAGTTGGATTGAGACCAAACGTTAATTTTAATTTTTAGATCATGAAGGTAGATATTCTTGCTTTTGGTGCGCACCCTGATGATGTTGAATTGTCAGCATCAGCAACCCTATTGAAACACATTCATCAAGGAAAAAAAGTCGCTTTAGTCGATTTAACTCAAGGTGAATTAGGTTCACGTGGCACGATTGAAACGCGCTATGAAGAAGCAAGTTTAGCTTCCAAAATACTAGGAATTGAAGACCGAGTAAATCTTAAAATGGCGGATGGTTTTTTTGAACATTCTCAGGGGAATCTATTGAAAATTGTTGAACAAATCAGACATTTTAAACCTGAAATTGTATTGGCAAATGCTGTCGAAGATCGCCATCCAGACCATGAAAAAGGAAGTAAATTGGTTTCTGATGCTTGTTTTCTTGCAGGTTTGGTCAAAATAAAGACAAATTTGAATGGTGAAGATCAATTGCCACATCGACCAAAGGTGGTTTATCACTACATTCAAGATCGCTACATCAAACCAGATTTTGTAGTTGATGTAACAGGATTTGAAGAACAGAAATTCGAATCTATTCGCGCATATAAAACGCAGTTTTTCGATCCTAATTCAACTGAACCACAAACACCGATTTCTGGTAAAGATTTCTTTGAGTTTATAAGAGGAAGAATGTTAGAATTTGGTCGTACAATTGGTGTTCAATATGCGGAGGGATTTACTGTAGAGCGATTAGTTGGTGTTGATAGTTTTTTTGATTTGAAATAGAAATAATCTATTTTTCTGTTTTCAAAAAAGGCAAATAGTCAACAAATTTTTCAATCGAACTCGGTTTGAAAAAATCGTGTCCGTTTTCTATTTCGATAATTTTTTCTGGTAATCCAGCATTCTTCAAAAAGATCTTTGCTTGAACAGGTCTAATCACTTGATCATATTTTCCCATGATGATATTAAATTCAATGGGGAAAGAGCGAATAATTTCGCCAGTTTTGGTTGGATTTGGTTGCAATTTTCTAAAAGCCATCCAAGTATTTGCAGCCCTTTTCATCGTTTCTGGTTCAGAAGAAAAATGGTGAACAAAATCTCTCACTTTTGGACGCATCATTTTTAATTTCACTGCAGTATTTGCTAAATTTTGCAATTTTTGAGGTTTTTTTTGCCAATGATGAAACAAAGTCCTAAAAAACAATCTTCTGGAAGACCAATTGTAAAAACTGCTGTTATTAAGTCCGTCTGGAGCTAAAAGTGTGAAACTTTTAATTCTTTCTGGCAAATGTTCCAATAAAAGCAAGGCAAATCTTCCGCCTTGGCTAAAAGCCAATACATGGAATTGATTTATTTTTTCTGCTTCAAATAGTTTTTCAAAAATAGGTTGGATTTCATTCCATTTCATTGGGTTTTTGTCGATCCGTTCAATAGGAGAAGTCGATTCACCATGAAAAAATAAGTCGATTGAAATTACCCGTACTTTTTTATTTGCTAAAAAATGAAAATCATTGGCGCTTCTTCCATGACCATGCAAACAAATAACCGTTTCTTCTCCTTCACCAAATTCTTGGTATGAAAGCTTGAACTCTGAATAAGTGATGGTTTTGTTTTGACACATGGCAAACAGTGAGTTGCAAATTTAAGTAATTTGTGAGTTACAAATGAAATTAAATTGTACGATGAAATCTTAGGAGGAGTGCTTATAATCTGTTCAGATTTACTTGCAATGTAATGCAACTTGCAACGTTAAATTTTATGTAACTTTGCACAAATTAGTTACATGAAATTAACGGCTCACTTTTTTTTGTTAAATGATCATTTTTCTCCCGAATATGCAGAAGCAAACCATGGAGGAAAAGAAAGTGAAAACAACCCTTTGTATGAATGGGAAGATGAAATGGAAGTTTCTCAAGGATTGAAAGAAATTGAAGTTTTGCGCAATGGTGTTTTTAACTTAATTGGTGAAATGCCAGATGGATCACCTTTCGATTGTCCAGTTGAAAAAATGTTTTTACTTGCGTTGAAAATGGAGAATGGTCAAATTGGCTATTTTGGTGTTTCCGAAAGTATTTTGGATTCATTTACTTTAGAAGGCGACGACAATATTCAGGTTTTAAAAGTATATATTAAAGATTACGAACCATTGGCAAATCCGATGCCAGGTGTTTTTATTGCGTCTAAGGAATTTCCTAAAGCTTTGATTTTTTGATGTTAAAAGTTAGAAACATACATTTTGCTAGACATAAATCGATCCTTTCTGGAATTGATTTAGACTTGAAGCCTGGTCAAATTTTAGGTTTGGTTGGTCCAAGTGGCGCTGGAAAATCGACACTTTTAAAAATAGTTGCTGGTTTGCTTGATGCAGATTTAGGAACTGTTAAGTTAGGGAAAGAGCAAATTGTCGGTCCAAAAAACTTACTAATTCCTGGTCATCCGGAAGTTCAATTGGTAAATCAAGATTTTGAATTGGATTTGTTTCATACTGTTCGTGAAAACATCGTTTTAAAAGCCAATTACCTGCCCAAGAATGAATGCAATGAATTGGTTGATGAATTACTAGATATTTTTGAATTAAATCACCTAACACATCAAATTGCCAAAACTTTATCAGGTGGCGAGCAACAACGTTTGGCTTTGGCTCGAGCGTTAGCGATGGAACCTAAAGTGATTTTACTTGACGAACCTTTCGCTCATGTTGACGCACATTTGAAATCTAGAATTTCAAACTATTTGATGGCGCTGAAAAAGATTCGCAAAACGATTTTTATTTTGGTTACCCACGATGGACAAGAAGTTTTGAGTTTAGCAGATCAAATTGCTTTTTTCTCCGATGGAAAAATCCAAAGAATTGATACGCCAGAAGCTTTTTATTTCTCACCGACAGATGCTTATGAAGGTTTGTTTTTTGGAGACTTAAATCTGATCAAACGAAACAAAAAACAAATGCTTTTTCGTCCGACGGAATTTACATTAGATTTGAATGAAGAAGGTGAGGAGGTTGATTTAAAATTCATTAGAAAATCTTTTTGCGGACCTCATTACCAGAATTTTTTCAAAGTTGGAAGCAGAGAAACGATTGTTTTATATCACAAAGAATCACTAGAAAATGTCCGAAAAATCAAAATTAACAAAAGGATTTCGTAGGCTCACTTGGAGTCAAAGAATCCAAGTTTTGAAAGAAACATTTTCAGGATTTATTTTCGAGAAAGGTTTGTTTCACGGTGCTGCACTTTCTTATTACACCATTTTTGCGATGGTTCCAATTATTTATTTGAGTATCATGACTTTTGGAAGTGTTATTGGTCAAAAAACAATGATTGAAATCATAACCAAATTACTCAAGGAACAAGTGGGGATTCAGGATGTTTCTGGTATAATTACATTTCTTGAAACGGTTGATTTTGAAAAAGGTAATTTTATTTTGCAAGTCACTGGAATCGTTGCATTGCTGCTTTCTAGTACCGCAATTCTCAACTCTTTGAGAAATAGCATCAATACCTTTTTTGAAATTGAAAGGAAATTTGATTCAAAAAGAAAACAATTTATTTCCAGTCTATTAGCAAAATTAGTGTCCATTGGTTTGTTAGGATTAATTGGCGCAATTGTGATAATTACCTATTTTTCACAAATCATTTTGTTTTCATTTAGTCAAAAACTTTTTGGAAATTTACTTGGTTTTGAAGCTTTTATGCTTGCTTTTTTAAAATTTAGTATCGCGATTCTTTCCAATATGTTGATTTTTGTTTTTGTGTTTAAATTTTTACACGACGGTAAAGTTCAATGGGGGCAAGCATGGATGGGTAGTTTTTTTACGTCCATTTTACTTTATTTCGGTCAAGTATTTATTCAATACTACTTAACCCATTTTTTCTTTGCCAAAGACGGGGGAATTGCAGGTGTATTTTTAGTCATTTTGGCCTATGTTTACTATTCTTCTCAGATGATTTTTATTGGAGCAAAATTTACCTCAGTTTACGCCAAAATTTCTGGGAATCCGATCAAGGTGAAGTAAGATTTCATCGATCTATTGGTGTTTTTTAAGATATTATTTTCCAAATGATTGTTTATTTAAAAATAATGATTAATTTTCCGTCATTAATTTGTTTATATATTAATCATGAAAATTGGACAAAACATCAAATTACTTCGCAAAAGATTAGGCAAATCGCAAGAAGAAGTTGCAACCGTTTTTGGTCTGACAAGGTCAAGCTATAGTGGCTACGAAAATGGCGTCGCAGATCCTGGAATTGATACTTTGATCCAAGTAAGTGATTATTTCAAGATTCCATTGGACACGCTCATGCGGAAAGATTTTAATGAATTTACGGCCACAGAATGGGAATCTATTGACAAAGGATTATATGCCGATATTCAAGGAAAAAACATTCGTATTTTGACACAAATGGTCAATAACGACGATGAAGATTTAATCGAAATGATTCCTGCAAAAGCCCGAGCCGGCTATGCAACAGGTTATGCTGATCCTGAGTATTTGAAAATTTTGCCCACTTTTTCTTTGCCTTTTTTGTCTAAAAATAGAAAGTACAGATCATTCCCAATTGTTGGTGACAGCATGCCACCAGTAGTTGAAGGGTCTTATGTTGTTGCTGAGTTTATTCAAAATTGGATGACAATCAAAAATGGAACCCCATGTATTGTTGTGACGCAAGATGAAGGAATCGTTTTCAAAATTGTATACAATAATTTGATGGAATCTCAATCTTTGCAATTATGTTCCACCAATCCGATGTACCAACCATATACTGTACATGCAAATGATGTATTCGAAATGTGGAAGTTTGTCAATTATATTTCACCTGAATTGCCAGATGTAAGAATGGACGATACACAACTAGGGAAATCAATCAGTGAATTACAAAAAGAGGTCCATGAATTAAAAAATATGCTCTTAAAGGAAAAATAAGTATTGATATTCAATCATTTAATTTTGAAGGTTGTTAAATATTTAATAAATTAAAATTTAAGAACTAAATTATCATGACCTTTGAACTGAAATTGACATCGAATGTTTAAACAGTCCATCGCTAGAGTTTTTTGCATCATAACAGTTTTTCTACTGTCTAGCAATGTTGTATTGTCTTCCGTTCCTTTTCAAAAAGTTGTTGGAAAGACTTTTACTACTAGAAACCAAACAATTTCTTCTCTTGTTGACAGTGAACTTGATTCAACGTATATTCTTGAACAAGAAGATCCATTAGAAGACCTTGATTTTGTTGCGACAATTCCTTCTTTTCAGCAGTTTACCTTTAGAAAAAATGTTCACAAAAAACAAGTCAAGCACTTGTTTGAAGTTAGTTGTGCACATCACAGAACTACTCCAATTTGGTTGTTAGTGAAACACATAATCATTTAAAATTTATTGTCAATTTGTTTTTGGGCGTTAAAAACTGCCTCAATTCGGTTTGTCTAGTGTCTTAGATAAATCAAGACAAATTAATTTTAATTGCAGGAATTTGAGATCCTGCAATTGAATAGTCGATTTGTTCAATCAGTTGATTTAATAAATAATTTCTTGAATTATGAAAATCGATAATTCAGTTTTTAATCTGCAGAAAGCTTTGCACGATTTAAAACATTTTTTGCCTGCACAGGCACCATTGAAAGATTTCATTCACCACAATACATTGCATGCTTTTCAAAACAAGCATTTTTTTGATGCTTTAAATGAAGCTAGTACCATGTTTGGATACATCACGTCGTTATCATTAAGAGAATACAGAGCGTTATTCGAGCGAGGGAAAATTGATAAGAAAATAATAGACAGAACAATTATAGAAAAGAAAGGGAAAATTCAGTCCCTAATATGGTCAAATAAAGTTTATCACGCGCAATTCATTGATGAAACGGAACAGAGGATTGGTGTTTTAAGATCCAATTGGAAAACACAATACAAAATCGATCTTGATTCAATGGTTCATCCTAATTTGTTTAGGGTTTTATGCAGTTATTTGGATCAAGGAATTTCGATTTGGAATTTTCCTGGAGAAAATAAATCTTTTCTTTCTGCACTTAGAGAGTTAGAGAAAAATAGTTTTGTCAGTTTCTTTAAAAATAAGAGAGCTAAATCATTTCTTTTGGAGGGAAATTACAGTGTAGAAAGTCTCTTGCAAATTTTAATTGGCAATTCTGGACTTTATGAGCAATATGTTTTCGATCAACAATTTGCACATCCAGGATGGTCCGGATTAGTAGCAACAATTGAAAACTTTCCCGAAACACTTCTCGATAAAAGAAAAATTTCACTTGAAGAGTTAATTATCTTTGAATGTCTACTTGAAATCGATGTTTTAGATTCACATTTTGGTGAGATTTGGGCACCTTTGGGTGAGAAAGTTTCTGATATTCCAACCTCCTTGTTTGCTCCTTTTGTCAAAAGTGAACTCCAAAATGTTTTGGAGATTTGGCAAGAAGCGTATGAATGGACATACTATGACCAAGTTTTAGCTGGTATTAAACTGCAAGCTGAAGAAGTTAAAGTAAATTCTAAATCATTTCAAGCTTTTTTCTGCATCGATGATAGAGAATGTTCCATTCGAAGACATGTAGAAAGTTTAGATTCAGAAGCTGAAACATTTGGTACTCCTGGGCATTTCAATTTGGATTTTTACTACCAACCAGAAAACGGGAATTTCCATACAAAGGTTTGTCCTGCTCCCTTGACGCCGAAGTATCTGATTAAAGAAATCGAAAATAAATCCAAGCAAAAGAAAGATTTTCATTTCAATAGAAACACACATAGTTTGTTTGTTGGTTGGATTTTGACCCATTCTTTGGGATTTTGGTCAGGTTTCAGATTGTTTTGGAGCATTTTTAGACCAGGAGATAGTCCTTCGGCAGTTTCATCATTTCGGCACATGGATCCAAATTCAACTTTAACCATTGAAAATAGTTCATTGTCAGATAGAGAAGATAATTTGCAGATTGGTTATACAGTTCCAGAGATGACTGATAGATTGGAAGGTTTGTTGAAAAGCACTGGAGCCGTGCAAGATTTTGCAAAAATTGTTTATTTAGTTGGTCATGGAGCGAGTAGTGTAAATAATACACACTATGCAGGTTATGATTGTGGTGCATGTTCCGGTCGTCCGGGATCTGTAAATGCTAAAGTAATGAGTGCGATAGCAAACAATCCCAAAGTTCGAAAATTATTGTCAGAAAGAGGAATTGAAATTCCTGAAACTACGCAATTTCTGGGAGCTTTACATGATACAACTAAAGATGACATGGTCTTTTTTGATGAGCATCTTTTGAATGAATCAAATAGAAAAATACATAAGGAAAACACACAAATTTTCTCTAATGCGCTGGATTTAAATGCCAAAGAGCGTTCAAGAAAATTCATGTCAGTTAATTCAAATCGTCCTGCCAATCTAGTGCATAAAAAAGTAAGATTGAGAACTGTTTCTTTGTTTGAGCCAAGACCAGAATTGAATCACGCTACCAATACTTTGTGTTTGATTGGCAGAAGGTCTATGACCAAGGGAATCATGTTGGATAGAAGAGCGTTTCTTAATTCATTTGACTATCGAGTCGATCCAGATGGAAAATTTTTGCTCAATATTTTAAATGCTGCTGCACCCGTGAGTGGAGGAATTAATCTTGAGTACTATTTCTCTCGAGTAGACAATCAAAAATTAGGAGCAGGTACTAAATTGCCTCATAACGTGATGGGATTGATAGGTGTAGCAAATGGAATTGATGGTGATTTGAGGTCAGGTTTACCAAGTCAGATGATTGAGGTACACGATCCACTGAGATTGATGATGGTTGTCGAACATTTCCCCGATGTTGTTTTGGATACAATTCAAAGGAATCCAGTAACATACGAGTGGTTCAAAAATGAATGGATTAAACTAGCTGTTTGTCATCCTGAAACGAAAGAAATATTTGTTTTTAAAGACGAACAAATGAGTGTTTACCACCAAATGAAATCCAATTTAGAGGAAGTGAAAGATGTAGACAAATTGGTTGAATCAGGAGAAGAAACATTTCCAGTTTTATTAATTAAAAATCACAATTAAGATATGGAAAATTACATTCAAATTTTCGTTTTGATTCCACTTGTTGGATTTTTTCTGAGTCTTTTTATTCCCAAAAAAAATGAGAATTTTATTTCATGGTTTTCATTTTCGACTGTCGGATTACAATTAGTGCTAGCTATCGCATTTTCGGTTTATTGGCTTTTTAATCATCATCATGTGATGGATTTACGTGGTTTAACCGTTTTTGAGACCAAGGATTACAGCTTTTACTTGGATTTTTATTTCGATAAAATCACAGTAGTTTTCCTCCTGATTGGAGCCTTACTTACTTTTATGATTACAGTTTATAGTCGTTATTATTTACATAGAGAAGAAGGATACAAGCGTTTTTTTAATGTCATTTTGTTCTTTTTCAGTGGTTTTAACATAGTTATTTTTTCTGGAAACTTAGAAACGATGTTCATCGGCTGGGAAATTTTAGGAATTTCATCATTCTTGTTAATTGCTTTTTATCGATATAGATATCTACCTGTTAAAAATGCAGTCAAAGTTTTTTCAATCTATCGAATAGGCGATGTAGGTTTGATTTTAGCAATGTGGTTGAGTCACCATTTGTGGCATTCAAATATTTCATTTTCAGCATTAAGCAATTATGATTTGGTGCATGAGCATTTGTCAAGTCACACATTCATCGGTGCGTTGATTTCCTTGTTGATTTTTGTTTCTGCAGCTGCAAAATCAGCTCAATTGCCATTTTCTTCATGGTTACCTAGAGCGATGGAAGGACCAACACCTTCGAGTGCTATTTTTTATGGTTCATTGTCTGTTCACATAGGTGCTTTTATCATGCTAAGAACTTTTCATTTTTGGGAACATCAGTTCTCGATTCGAATTTTCATTGTAGCGGTTGGATTGACAACAAGCATTGTTGCTACCATGACCGCAAGGGTTCAATCTTCTGTTAAAAGTCAAATTGCCTATTCATCAATCGCGCAGATTGGATTGATTTTTATTGAAATAGCGGTAGGATTGGAAGTTTTTGCACTTGTGCACATTGCGGGAAATGCCTTTTTAAGAACGTATCAATTATTGGTTTCACCCTCAGTAGTTAGTTATAAAATCCGCGAGCAATTTTACAATTTCGTTCCTCGTCATAAAACAATTGAAGATTCACTGCCAAAAAAGATTGAGAATTCATTGTATTTATTGAGCCTAAAAGAGTGGAATTTAGATTCTTTCATGTATCGATATTTATGGAATCCTTTGAAAAGATTTGGCAATAAATTGAATTTTTTGACTTTCAAGACATTGTTCTGGATTTTTGCTCCCATGTATGTGATTGGAATTGTATTGAAGCTTTATCGAAGCTCCCTCGATCCAATTTTGGTTAAATACCTTCCAGGTATATTTGCTTTTGTAGGTTTGGTTCTGGTAATCAAAGCTTTTACTGAGAGAAAAAGTGTACGAATGAGTTGGATTCTAGTGATTTTAAATCACTTCTGGATTGCGATGGCTATTTCGTTCAATGAAAACTTTGATTTCATACACATAGTTCTGTATTTGAGTGGTGTAGTGTTTTTTGGAATTGTAGGATTAATTGCCATCTTGCGATTGAAACGCATTGAAGGGAAACTCGACATGAACCAATTTCAAGGACATATTTATGAACATCCAAAAATCGCTTTGGTCTTTTTGATTTCATGTTTAGGTTTGGCAGGTTTTCCAATTTCACCAACTTTTGTAGGTGAGGATTTGATATTCTCACACATTCATGAAGACCAGATTTTCTTAGCCTTTTTTGTGGCCTTGAGTTTTATTATTGATGGGTTGGCATTGATCAGAATCTATGCCCGTGTTTTCCTTGGACCTCACAGCAAAACCTATCATCAAATTGCAAAAAGATCTTCTTGATCTAAATTAAATAATTGATTTCTAACGAATAAAAATATAAAAAATGTCAAAATCAAGTAATAGGTTCATTCCAGCTGACGGATTAGCTGGATTAAAACAAAATTTTTCAAAAGATGCCATGTCAGGATTCTTCGTGTTTCTTTTGGCATTACCATTGAGTTTAGGGATTGCAAAAGCATCAGATTTCCCTGCAATATATGGAATTGTTACTGCCATTATTGGTGGAGTAGTGGTCAGCTTTTTTGCTGGTTCTAGATTGACCATAAAAGGTCCTGCTGCTGGTTTGATTGTAATTGCAAGTGGCGCGGTTACAGCGTTTGGAAATGGAAATGTTGGCTGGCATTTCGCTTTGGCGGCTATTGTAGTTGCCGGGATCATTCAAATTCTTTTTGGAGTTTTCAAGTTAGGGAAATTGGCTGATTTTTTTCCAAGTGCTGCCATTCATGGGATGTTGGCTGCAATAGGTATCATAATTATGTCGAAACAAATACATACTTTATTGGGGATTGATCCAGCGGTTTTGAAAGGCAAAGAACCATTAGAATTATTAGCGATGATTCCTTCAAGTATTATGCATGAAAATGCCCACATTGCTGAAATTGGAATTGCCTGTTTGGTTTTAATGATTGTTTTGAGTTATATTAAACATCAAAAAATCAAAAAAATTCCAGCGCCTTTGGTAGTGTTGGCCATTGCCATTCCACTTGGTCAAGTTTTGCACATTAAAACTGAAGGAGCGATTTCAAACTTTGCTTTAGTCAAAATAGGAAATATTTTTGATGCCTTTACTCCAGGAGGTAAGGTGGGAGATTTTGTAAGTAATGGCTTTATCAATGCGGATTTTACTGTAATTTCTTCCAATATTGGAATTTTCGTTCAATATGTAATCCTGTTTGCATTGATTGGAACAATTGAGTCACTTTTAACTGCCAAAGCCATTGATGGATTAGATCCTTACAGACGTAAATCCAATTTCAATAAAGATTTAATTGCTGTCGGAATCGGTAATACATTGGCAGGTTTGTTTGGAGGTTTACCAATGATCAGTGAAGTTGCAAGAAGTTCTGCCAATGTTAGCAATGGTGCTGTAACTCGTTGGGCTAATTTCTTCCACGGAATTTTCCTTCTTCTCGCCGTTTTTATTGGGGTTTCCTTTATTGAAATGATACCGAATGCGGCTTTGGCAGCGATGCTTATTTTTGTTGGCTTTAAATTGGCTCATCCTAAAGAATTTATACACATGTGGCACCTCGGAAAAACTCAATTTGTGATTTTTGTGAGCACAGTGATCGTTACTTTGGCTACAGATTTATTAATTGGTGTAGGATTTGGTATTTTATTGAAATTTATCTTCACTTTGGTTTATGGAACAAGTTTCAAAAGCTTATTTAAAGCCAATGTTGAAATTAAATCAGAGGGGAATGATATCAATGTAATTATTCATGATAGCCTTGTTTTCTCAAATTTATTGGGTTTCAAAAAATATTTGAATCTGATACCAAATGGGAAAAATGTTGTTATCGACGTAAGCAAAGCGCAAATCGTCGATCACACTTCAATCATAGCAATGAATGGTTTTGTAGCAGATTACAAAGACAATGGTGGGAAAATTGAAGTGATTGGTTTTCAAAATCACAAACAATTAGGACATGCACCAACCTCGGCCAGGGTTATTAAAATGGCTTAATTTATCAACAATTTGCGTTTGGAAAGTAATTTAATTTTTACTTTTTCTTTAGGGAGAAACAGCAAATGGTTACTGTTGTTTCTCCAAACGCATTAAATCTAAAAGGTATGAAAGCATATATTAAATTGACAACTTTGGCAGTACTCTTGATGAATACATTTACATTTAAAAGTCATGCTCAGCTGCAGGATAAAAAATTTAAAGATGGTTTGAAAATTTATTTGAGTGACGACAGCATAAAATACATTAAAGCAACAGGATTAGCTCAAATTTGGATGCGTTACAACGATAATAATCCAGGTTCGACAATCTACGGCACACCTAAAAACGAAACATTTGATGTTGGATTAAGACGAGTACGTTATCAAATTATGTCTCAGGTTTCAAAGAAAGTATTTTTCTATACACAAATTGGAATCAACAGTGTGAATAGTCTTTCTGCTAGAAAAACTGGAATATTTTTTCATGATGTTACGGGTGAATATAGTGTTTATAAAAACTATTTCACTATCGGAACTGGTTTAAGCGGATGGAATGGTACCGCTCGCTTTTCATCTTCTGGAGTAGCAACAATTTTAGGAATGGATTTGCCAGTTGTTCAGGAAACTACCAATGACATTTCAGATCAGTTTGTGCGTAAATTAGGTATATATGCCAAAGGAAAAATTATAGGTTTTGATTATCGCTTATCTGTCTCAAATCCATTTCCTGTTCAAAACGCAATTACTGCTGTGGCAAGTTTGCCTGCTACTGAAAACAATGTTGCTTATTTTTCAACAAATGCGCCGAAATTGCACTATCAAGGTTACGTCATGTGGCAATTTTTTGATAAGGAAAGCAACCAATTGCCATATATGGCAGGTTCATATTTGGGAAAAAAGAGAGTGTTGAATATTGGTGCTGGTTTTGCTTTTGAAAAAGATGCAATGTGGTATAGAAATAGCAATCAAGATACGGTTTTAACGCCCTTACAGCAGTTTGGGATTGATGTTTTTTTTGATAGTTATTTAGACAAAAACAAGCAAAATGCCATAACAGCTTATATTTCATTTTTGAACTACGACTTTGGACCAAATTATATACGCAATGCGGGCGCAATGAATACTGCAAATGGGGTAAATGGAAATGCAAGCTTTAACGGTCCAGGGAATGCTTTTCCTTTGATTGGAACCGGCCAAGTAGTTTTTGGTCAAATTGGATACTTATTCAGAAAAGACCTTTTGAAAAGTTATGGAACATTGCAACCATATTTTTCGATTTTATATGCAAATTATGAGAAGTTAAAAGATCCTGTGTTGGTTTATGATTTGGGTTTAAATTGGATCATGGGGGAAAGTAATTCCAAAATTTCCTTGGATTATCAAAGCAGACCTATTTTTAACTCGGATTTAAATGGAAATATTTCTGATTCAAAGTCTGAAAGAAGAGGTCAATTAGTTTTACAATATCAATTGGCCTTTTAAATTAAATAAAAAACTATTTTACTGAAGCTCTTGGTTTTATGTTGATTTCAAATTTTTCGATCGGTTTGAAAAGAAATTAATTCCAAGGGCTTTAACTTTTGAAAAGTGACTCACTTTCAATCATTGGCGAAAAAATATTATTCATTATTTCAATAGTAAAATCATGGGCTGTTAATGTATTAGGAATGGCGTCTATTTGTTCAATTAATGCATGGATAATTACTTCCTTTTTTAAATCCAACTTGATTAAATTTGGAATTGTTGATGTTATTTTTATAACAATTTTGTCCTCTCTTTCCGAAACACCAATCACCAATTCTTCTTCTAAATCTCTGGAAAAGCAATGAATCCAGAACAATGAAATAATTTCATGTACAATTAATCCAATTGGGATTGCTTGTTTAACATTGATGGAAAATGCTTCACTTTTAATTTTGATATTTCCAGAAATGGGTATTTCCTTGAAAAGTTCAAACCAATATAATTTTACTTCTTTCAAATATTTATCAATAGGAACAGTCAAATTACCATCATTAAACTTTTGTAAGTGATTTGCTTGAGCAACAGTTTGAATCGCATGAATACTTTCTTTGTATGCCAAGGAATAGTTGTCATCATTGACATTTTCTAATTTCAATTTGAGTAAAGAACTCATTAAACTTAAGTTATTTTTCAAACGATGCTGAAGTTCTGCTAATAAGATTTCCTTTTCTCGATTTTTTT
>JBIKJE010000061.1:0-18984 GCA_044361165.1 Crocinitomicaceae bacterium
CTTATTTGTATCGAAAACTTATTTATCAACCCGCAACAATTTGATAGAAGCAGATGGTCGTGGTTACTATGAGTTTCTTCCGGCTACATTTATATACAAAGACTTACATTTCAATTATTTAGATACTTTACAAACCGAGTTTTACGACGATGCGATGATCGCGCGTGACTTTTATCCAAGATTGGAAAATGGTCAACGATACGATAAATATTTCATTGGAACGGCTGTTTTACAAGCCCCATTCTTTTTGATTGGGCATTTATGGGCAAGTAATTCAGCTCATTATGCAGCAGATGGCTTTTCAACTCCTTATCAAATAAGCATTTTCCTAGCTGCGCTTTTTTATACTTTTTGCGGACTTGTTTTCATTCGTTTGTTGTTAAAATCGTATCAAGTTAACCGTACTTGGATTTTAGTTGCTCAATTTGGTGTTATTTTTTGTACATCAATGCTTGATTACATGCATTGGGATGCAGCATACAGTCATGTTTATTCATTTTTTCTCGTTGCTGGATTTTTGTTTTACACAAGAAATTATTTGCTTGAAGACAAAAGTAAATCACTTTTTTGGGCTATAATCTTTCTAGGAATTATATTTTTAGTTCGACCTGTTAATGGAGCAATTTTGATATTTATTCCAGTTTTAGCTGAAAATTTTAGTTGCTTTTTTTCGTCTCTTAAAAACTTATATTTTAAGTATTTAAAAACAACTATTTTTGCAGTTTTTACTGTGTTTTTAATTTTGCAAATTCAATGTGTAAGCTGGTATTTGCAAACTGGTCATTGGATAAATTATACGTACGGAGAAGAAACATTCAATTGGACAGAGCCCCATTTTTTTGACTTTCTTTTTAGTTACAGAAAGGGTTTTTTCTTGTGGGCACCTTGGTTTTTTATCGTTTTTATTATTGGGATTATTGGACACATATATTTAAAGTTAAATCAAAGATTGACATATATAATTGTGACTTTTTCTTTGTTAATTTATGTATTTTCAAGTTGGTGGATTTGGAGTTATGGTGGAAGCATAGGTTCAAGACCAATGATAGATTTTTATCCTTTATTTTTGGTTTTTGTTGCTCCCATTTTAGCTTCTAAATGTAACTTGTTGAAACTATCCATTCTTTTGACCATTCCCGTTTTCGCAGTTGTCATGATTACGCAAACATATCAATTCCAAAAAGGGATTTTGAGAATAGATCACATGGACAAAGAATCTTATTGGAAAGTTTTCTTGAAAACAGATGCAAAATATATAAACTATCTCTCAAAAGAAAACATAGAATTTAGAACATGTACGAAACAATCTAGATGGACAAACTTTAAGGTGATGTCAAAAGATACTTGGTATATTTTGGATACTTTAAACTTGGATTTGCCAAAAGACACCTTGATTCACGGTGGGCAAGTATTATTTAATGCGCATACAAAGGACTTCGGTGAATCATTAGAAATTCGAATATTGAATGACAATAATTCGCTTTTATTCAATCATTACACAACTTTATTGCATGTTATTGATGAAAAAAGGAACAAAAATTTAGTTGATTACCGTTTTTACATTGATAAAGGATTTCCCCAAAAGATAAAATGTGTATTTGTAATTTTGACGAAAAAGGAAACATTGGCAATAGATTCAATGAAAATTCGTTTCTTTACTGACTGATTTCTGCTTTCAGAAAGTTTTTTCACCAATTTGAATATTTAAAGTTTAAAATGAGTATCCATAAATTGTCTATTCTTATTCCTGCATATAACGAGGAAAACACCATTCAATTGATTTTAGAGCGAGTCAAAGAAGTTGTATTGCCAAACGGAATCGTGAAGGAAATTGTGATTGTAAATGATTGTTCCAAAGACAAGACAATTGAAAAAGTAGAAGAATATATTTCACAAAATGCAGCAATGGATATTCGATTGTTTTCGCAAACCCATAATCAAGGAAAAGGAGCAGCAATTAATCGCGCAATAAAAGAATGTTCTGGAGATTATTTGATTGTTCAAGATGCTGATTTAGAGTACGATCCACAAGAGTATAATTTATTGTTGAAACCCGTTTTCATGGATAATGCTGATGTAGTGTATGGTTCACGTTTTGTTGGTCATCATCCGCATAGGATTTTGTTTTTCTGGCATTCTATCGGAAATAAATTTCTGACACGATTGTCAAATATGATGACAAATTTGAATTTGACTGACATGGAAACGTGCTACAAGTTGATTCGTACTTCTATTGCTAAAAACATTGAAATCAAAGAAAATCGTTTTGGGATTGAACCTGAAATAACAGCCAAATTAGCGCGTGTTCCAAAAGTTAGAATTTATGAAGTTGGAATTTCATACTACGGTCGAACCTATGAAGAAGGTAAGAAAATTGGTTGGAAAGACGGTTTTAGAGCCATTTGGTGTATTTTGAAATACCGTTTTGTAAAATAATATGGAAATGGTTTCTCCTTCAGGTTCCTTGATTGCTTTTTTTATCATTTTCTTTCTTTTATACATTGGCGTTATTGCGTTGATGATTGTTTCCATGTGGAAAATTTTTGTCAAGGCAAATCAACCTGGTTGGGCTGCAATTGTTCCGTTTTACAACTATTATGTCATGGTTGAAATTGCAAAAAAACCAACTTGGTGGTTTGGGATGATGTTTGTTCCTTTGGCGAATTTTGTTTTTATGATTATGATTATCAACGGATTAGTTAAAAACTTTGGAAAATCAGAAGGATTCACAGTTGGAATAATCTTTTTGCCGTATATTTTCTTTCCAATTTTGGCTTTCGGTGATGCGAAGTATATCGATTGCGAAAAAATGGTTAGTCAAGATTTACTTGATAATTAAATATTTAAATCTTTATTTTTGAATTTCCTGTAAGATTTAAATCCCTTCCTTCAGCCCATAAGTCTGTAGATTTTTGCTACTTTTGTTCGCATAAATTTAAATTTACAGAAATGGCTGATATTCATTCTTATGACTTTAACGGAAAACGTGCTTTAATTCGTGTGGATTTCAATGTTCCCCTGGATAAAGAAACGTTGGAAATCACAGATGACACAAGAATCCGCGCTGCGCTTCCTACAATCAATCACATTTTAGATGCTGGTGGAAGTGTAGTTTTAATGTCGCATTTAGGTCGTCCGAAAGAAGGATTTGAAGACAAGTTTTCTTTGAAACACATTGTAAAACATACAAGTGAATTATTGCATCGTGAGGTAAAATTTGCCAGTGATTGCATTGGTCAAGAAGCTGAGAATTTAAGTGCTGGTTTAAAGGCTGGCGAAGTATTGTTGCTAGAAAATTTACGTTTTTACAAGCAGGAAACCGCTGGTACTGAAAGTTTTGCTGAATCATTGTCTAAATTGGGCGATGTTTATGTAAACGACGCTTTTGGAACTGCACACAGAGCCCATGCTAGTACAACAGTTATTGCTAAGTTTTTCCCAAATGACAAAATGTTTGGATTCTTGCTTGAAGGAGAAATCAAAGCAGTAGATAAAGTATTGAATAGTACAGAAAAACCATTGACGGCGATTGTTGGTGGAGCTAAAGTTTCTTCTAAAATCACCATTATCCAGCAGTTATTGGATAAAGTTGACAATCTAATTGTCGGTGGAGGAATGGCTTATACTTTTGTAAAAGCACAATGTGGAAATGTTGGAAATTCATTGGTTGAGGATGATTATTTGGATATGGCAAAAGACATTATTGCCAAAGCGAAAGCAAATGGGGTAAATTTATATATTCCAACGGATACAATTATCGCAGATAAATTTGACAATGATGCCAATCGCAAAGAAGTGAAAATTGGAGAAATTCCTGCAGGATGGATGGGACTTGATACAGGTTCAGAAACGTCGAAAGCTTGCAGGGAAATCATCTTGAATTCCAAATTGATTTTGTGGAACGGACCAATGGGCGTTTTTGAAATGGATAATTTCCAACAAGGAACGAAAGATGTAGCTATGGCTATTGTAGACGCGACTGCAAATGGTGCTTTTTCATTGATTGGCGGAGGAGATTCAGTGGCTGCTATTAATAAATTTAATTTGGCTGACAAGGTAAGTTACGTTTCAACCGGTGGAGGCGCAATGTTAGAATACTTGGAAGGAATTGAATTGCCAGGAATCAAAGCAATCAACGACAAATAAACGAATAATTGAATATATTTTTGAAAGGATTGGAGTTCTTACTTCAGTCCTTTTTAGGTTAAAAGAATCAAGCAAAGTGAATAAATCGCATCACTTTGAAACACAATTCTGTAAATAATATTTTGGCATTTGCATTTCGATCAATGTGATAAATGGCATCATTGAAGTTTTCCATAAAACCATGGATGTTGTTGCCTGTTATGAATTTAGAGAAATTTTTCAAAAAAGCCTCTTCTTCAGCGGATGTCTTTGTAAGCTGATTATCAGTGTAATTTCTAAGTAAACTTTGTCTAAACATGTGAAGTGCATATTTCAAAAAAGTTTTTTGTCTTTCCTTCCCTATAGCACTTATATCTTCAGCCCAATCAAGCATTTGGTTAACATCCTTTTTATAGCAAACGCGCATCAATTGAATAAATAATTCACGATTGACGTTTTTCTCTAAATTAGAATTAAGCAATTCAAGTGCTTCAATCAAATTTCCTTCAGTTTGAGCTGCAATACTGGTTGCGGTGGAGGAATCTTGATCAAATTTTGATTGTAAGAATTTAGATAAATCTTCTACTTGAATTCTTGGAACCTTTAATAATTGGGTTCTTGATAGAATTGTTGGTAAAAGCATTTCCTGAGAATCAGCAATCAAGATAAATAAAGTTTTAGCAGGAGGTTCTTCTAGAATCTTTAATAATTTATTAGAGCAATCTCGGTTCATTTTTTCAGCCATCCAAATAAGCATCACCTTATAGCCACCTTCAAAAGATTTGAAGCTTAATTTTTTAATAATTTCTTGGCTTTCCTCAGTGGAAATGATTGGATTTCTGCCTTTATCATCTATTTGATTGAGCCATTGATTTAAATTAAAATAAGGTTCATTTTCATATTGTGCTCGCCATTGCGGGAGGAAGAAATCACTTTTTTTGTTGATTACTTGAACAACAGGGAAAGAAAAATGTAAGTCAGGATGTTGCATGGCACTGACTTTTCTACATGAATCACAAATGCCACAACTGTCTTTTAACTGTTTGTTTTCGCAAAATAAATATTGAATAAATGCCAAGGCCAAAGGCAAACCACCATAACCAGCATTCCCAAGAAACATTTGGGCATGGCTAATTTTTCCCTGATTTACTTCTTGAATTAAGTGCGCTTTTAATTCATCCTGACCAACAACATCTTTGAATTGCATGTGCTAAATTAATTATTATTTATCACTCTACATAAGGGCAAAACAGGTGAAACTGAAAAAAAATAAATGAAAGCCAAAATTGCACAATTTACTTTCGTGTGAATATTTTTTGTTTAATTTTATTCGAATAAGAATAGAAATTATCAAAACTGTAAAAACGTTGTAAACTGAAAACAATATCGACAGTTTTGAATCAATCATTATTCGACTTAATAATTTATTTATGAAACATTTATTTACAAGTTTATTTACACTAATAGGTTTTTCTTTGTTTGCACAAAATACCGTGTCTATTTCTGAAGAAAACAACAATTTCAGTGTTGGATCAAAAAACAGTATTGTGGTCAATATTCCTTATGGAAATTTGGATGTGGTTGAAAAAGCACTTAAAAGTGAGTTAAAAGATTGGGATGGAAAATACAATTCTTCAAAAGGAGAATTTACTTCCCAGCAAGCGAAATTGAAAGTAATGGGAGATAAACCATTTGATGCCTATGCTAAAATTATAACTTCTGGTGATGTTATTAAGGTAGCATTTGCGATTGATTTAGGGGGTGCTTTTATGACCAGCAATCAACACGGTGCTCAATTCAATGAAATGAGAGAGGTCATTAGAAAATTTGCTTTGGAAACCGCTCAAGAATGTGTGGAGGAGGATTTAAAAGCAGAAACAAAAAAACTAGAAGGTTTTGAAAAAGACCAAAAGGATTTGGAAAAAGAGAAAGAGAATTTGTTGAATTCAATCGATGACTACAGAAAGAAAATCAGTGAGGCTGAAAAAAAGATTGAAGAAAATATGACCAATCAATCAAATAAAAAAACAGAAATTTCGATTCAGGCTCAAAAGGTTAAAGAAATTGAAAAAAAGAAAAATATTAAATAATTAGTTTAAAATTCAGGCAGTCAAATGTGTTTTTGATTGCCTGTTTGATATCATTTTGGGTTGTATTTGAAAAAATAAGACCAACAATATATTTTCTTACCTTTGTGGAAAATATGCTCGTGATGAACACAAATGAAAAAGGCCGAGGCCGACAAGAAACGCCAAAAAAAGAAAGTTCAAAAGAACAGGAATCTACTTTTAAACCAAAAGAAGCAAAAAAATCTGGATTTAAATCCAAAACTCCGACAATGTCAAGTTTTCAAAAAAAGCAAATTGATGCTAAAAAAGGATTTGCTGGAAAAGGTAAAAAATATGTTCCTTTTAAAGATAAAGAAAAAGTAGGTGATCCAATGCCTACATTCAATGAAGATGCAATTCGATTAAACAAATTTTTGTCTAATGCAGGTGTTGCTTCCAGAAGAGAAGCTGATGTATTGATTCAAACAGGAGTTGTCAGCGTCAACGATCAAATTATCTTAGAATTGGGTTACAAAATTAAACCTGGTGATGTTGTAAAATACGACGGTCAAACAATCAACGCTGAAACAAAAAGATACGTTTTATTAAATAAGCCTAAAGATTTTATTACCACAATGGACGATCCTTTGGGCAGAAAAACGGTAATGTCTTTGGTGAAAAAAGCTTGTAAAGAGCGAATTTATCCAGTTGGAAGATTGGATAGGGAGACTACAGGGCTTTTGTTGTTTACGAACGATGGCGATTTGGCGAAAAAATTAACACATCCAAAATATAAAGCATCCAAAATCTACCATGTAGAAGCCAATAAAGCTGTTACGCTAGAAGATGTTGAAAAAATGAAGTCGGGCATCACCCTTGAGGACGGAATTATCAAATGTGATCACGTTGAATTCATTGAGAATGGAGGATCTCGTGAAATAGGAGTTGAGTTACATTCGGGCAAAAATCGTGTGGTGAGAAGAATTTTTGAATCATTGGGTTATGAGGTTGTTAAGCTGGACAGAGTAAAATTTGCTAGTTTGACAAAGAAAGATTTACCAAGAGGTTTTTATAGACATTTGACAGAAAAGGAAGTATCGTTTTTGAAAATGAGTTGATATTAAATTAAGTGCAATGAAACAAATAGGTTTGTTAATTATGGTTTGTTTGTCTTTGAATTTACAAGCACAAACGAAGAAAAAAATCAACAAGGTGTCTTATGGAAAAGGAACACTTTATGGTTATTGGGGTTATAATCGTTCAGTTTACACCAAAAGTAACTTGAGATTGATTGGAGGAGGATATGATTTCACCTTAAAGAATGCAAGCGCACATGATAATCCGAGTCATAAATTAAAAGAATATGTTGATTTGGGTAATATTACAGTTCCTCAATTTAATGCGAGAATTGGTTATTATTTCAAAAACCATTATGCACTTTCATTTGGTTATGATCATATGAAATACATTTTTGATGATGGCAATCAAGTTTTGTTGGATGGAACGATTAATCCAGGAGTTGATACAATTTGGTCAGGAACGTATAACAATGAGCCTGTTAGAACGGACAGAGATCATTTTCATTACGAAAATTCAAATGGGTTGAATTATTTGCATTTCGATTTGACACGTTCTGATATGTTGTATCGAACTAAAAACAGAAAGTTTGCAATCAGCACTAATTTTGGATTAGGAGCAGGTGGAATTTTGTCTTTCAATGATTTTAATTTTGGACAACAAAAAGACATGGTAACAATTTCAATGTCTGGGTATTCTATTTCTGCTCACGCAGGATTGAGGTTAGAGTTTTTTAATCATGTCTTTTTACAAGCAGAAGGAAATACAGGATTTATGCATCAAGTTAAGGTAAAAACACGACCAAGCGATTTAAATGCTTATGCAACTCAAAAGTATGGTTTTGCAATGGGTCATATTGTCGCAGGGTTCTTCGTTTATTTGAAACCTACAAACAATTGTAATGATTGTCCCGTTTGGTAAAAAGTAAAATATTTGTAGTACAAAAAACGGCGATTGTTATTTCAATCGCCGTTTTTTTATGTTTTTATTTATTCTTAAAATTAAGCTCTTCCCAATCTATTAAGTAATCTTAGATGAGAAAAAATAGCTCCACCCCATGTTTTGTGGTAGTTGTATGGAACTCCATGTTTTTCTGCAATTGTTTTTACAATTTTCGAAATTTTCGGATAGTGAACATGAGAAATATCTGGGAATAAGTGGTGTTCAATTTGGTAATTTAATCCTCCAACATACCATGTTAAAATGGGATTCCAATTTTCAAAGTTCGCTGTTGTTTTCATTTGGTGAACTGCCCAACTTTCATCAGGATTTTCTTCTTGGTGATTTTCAACAGTCATGAAACTTGTTTCTGGCATCACATGCGCAGGTTGAAAAACAAAAGCAAGGATTGAACCACTTATAAAGTGCATCGAGAAAAACCCGATTAGCCATTGCCACCAAGAGATATCCATAACAACCAAAGGAACGACAGCAATTGCAACGTAGTAAAGTACTTTAGAGAAAATCAAAAACAACATGGCTTTGCCATATGTTACATTTTGTGCCGCAAGTAAATCTTTTTTCTTGTATCTGATTAATTGAGCAAAATCTTTATTTGTCATCCAAGAAAGCGTCATCAATCCATAGAAAAACCAAGCATAATAAACTTGAAATTTATGAATTTTCTTTTTCGGTTCGTTGGGAGAAAATCTCAACAATCCTACTGGTTTGATGTCTTCGTCTAAATCATGAACGTTGGTAAAACTGTGGTGAAGAACATTGTGTTGAATTCTCCAGTTTAAGCCATTTCCGCCCAAAACCTCCATAGAGTAGCTCATCATTTTGTTTATCCATGGACGTTTAGAAAATGAACCGTGATTTGCATCATGCATGATAGAAAGACCGATTCCAGCCATTCCAACTCCCATTGTAAGTGACATTAGAAGCATGATCCATTTGCTTTCGATTACACCAAAAACCATTAAAAAGTATGGCAATAGGTAAATTGAAAACATTAAAGGAACTTTCAAAAGAATTTTCCAGCTTCCAAACTTTTTGAGATTATTAGATTTTAAATAATCGTTGACTTTTTGAGCAAGTTCCTTAGAAAATGCATCTCTTTTTGTGAATTTAATATATTCCATCTTATCTGGTTTGGTATTTAAAAGCGCAGTGATACACCTATGTCAACCTCTACAAATTTACGACCTTTAAATTGTTTTCGGGAAATTTAATTTTAATAATTGTGAAATTTTAGCAACCAAATACTCACATTATATGATGGTTATAATTACTTTTTAAAGCTTAGTTTATTCATTTCAAAATGTTTGAAAGGAGAATAAATCTAAAAGCTAAACATTAAAAGTAATGTAAAGAAATTGTTCTCTTAGTAAATCGCATCAAGCGCATCGCACATAATAATTGCAGCTTTTTGAAGAATTTCAGGAGTATGTGCCAATGAAACAAAACCCACTTCGTACCCACTTGGACCTAAATAAATTCCTCGTTCCAATAAGGCACTATGTAAATGTCTGAACCCAGTCATGTCTGGATTTATTTCTTGTGCTTTGCGTATTGTTTTATTTCCAGCAAAGTTCAACCAAAATATAGATCCAATGCTCACAACTTCAAAATCATACCCTTTGTCTTTTGCATGAGCGTTAATTGGAGCAATAAAGTCAACTGTTCTTCGGGCTTGATCTTCATAGAATCCTGGTTTTGCGCATTCAGTAAGTTGTGCTATTCCTGCGGCCATCGCTACCGGATTTCCAGACAAAGTCCCAGCTTGGTAAACATTTCCGTCTGGAGAAACTCTTGCCATGATTTCTTTCTTCGCACCATAAGCACCAACAGGAAGTCCTCCACCGATTATTTTACCGTATGTAACTAAGTCTGGTTCGATTCCATAATATTCCGCGGCACCAGCAAAAGCAACTCTGAAACCAGAAATTACTTCGTCAAAAAATAGAAGAATATTATTTTCTGTGCATATTTCTCGCAGAGCTAAAAGAAATGTTTTTTCTTGGAGAAGTAAACCATTGTTGGCAGGAATAGGTTCAATAATCGCGCAAGCAATTTGATCTTTGTATGTTTCAACGCAAGCTTTGAGTGCTTCGATATCATTTAACGGCAAAACCAAGGTTTCATGAGCAAAACTAGCTGGAACACCAGCACTTGATGATTCGCCTAAAGTAACTAGTCCACTTCCTGCATTTACTAACAGTGAATCAGAATGGCCGTGATAACAACCATCAAATTTGATAACCTTGTCTTTTCCTGTATAACCTCTTGCTAAACGCAAAGCAGACATAACAGCCTCGGTTCCAGAGCTAACAAATCGAATTTTATCAATAAATGGATTTCTATTAAGAATTAATTCAGCCAATTCATTTTCCAATTTTGTTGGAGCACCAAAACTAGATCCATTTTGAAGTGTTTCCACAACTTTATTGTATACATTTGGATGATTGTGTCCCAAAATCAATGGTCCCCAACTGCAACAAAAATCGATGAATTGATTGTCATCTTCATCCCAAATCATGCAACCATCACCTTTTTTGATGAATAATGGAGAACCATCAACAGATTTAAAAGCCCTAACTGGAGAGTTAACTCCTCCAGGAAAATAGTTTTTAGCTTTTGAAAAAAGAGATTCTGAGTTTGTTCTTTTGATAGCCATTTTGGATGAATTTTGAATTGTTGCTAAATTTTTGGTGAAATTACGAATAATCTTGTTTTGGATTTGAGAAAGATTTTTGCAATTTTTTTTATCAGTGTTTTCGGGCTTGTAAGTGATTATAACGGATAAAATCACTTATTTGTTCAAAAAAATTTGGATTCAAATCAGAATTCCCCATATCTTAGAGTAACAAACCAATTCATCTTTTACACTCATGCAAAAAACATCAAACATTGCGTACACAAGACAATGTTGCGTCTGCAATAAACAACTCTTTGGTCGCTCTGACAAAGTGTTTTGTGATATTCATTGTAAAAATAAGTACCACAAAGAAGTAAGAAATCACACCCAATCTGTATCTACAAACAACATTAAAATTCTCAATCGAAATTATGTGATTTTGATTCAACTGCTTGGAATCAATGGAAAGAAAATAACAATCAACAAACTTGCTTTACAAGAATTGAAATTTGATTTTTCAACTGTGTCGGGCATAGAAAATACCAAATTGGGCATCAAAATGAAAGTTTATGAAATTTCTTGGTATTTCGCTGGGAAGGATAATGTGGTGATTTTTCAGAACAATGATCAACGGCTCCTTTCTCCTTATGTATATAAACGATGGGAAATGCAGTGGCAACAGAAACAAACACAAGCACCAATCGAGTCTAATAATTATTCATAATTTACAGTATTTCAAATGTGAATTTCTGCTTTTTCTCTTAACTTTGCTTTATGGCTAAAATTAAATCGGCATTTTTTTGTCAAAACTGTGGTTATCAAACACCTAAATGGCTTGGGAAATGTCCTTCTTGTTCAGAATGGAACACTTTTGTGGAAGAGATTGTAGAGAAAAACCTTTCGCAAGTAGTCGCGTTTTCAACCAATACTGGACGAACAGCCAAGCCACAACCGATTCAAGACATTGAAAATAGAGGCCAGGAAAGAATTACTTTATGCGATTCTGAATTAAATAGAGTTCTCGGTAACGGTATGGTTCCTGGATCATTGATTCTGTTTGGTGGAGAACCTGGAATTGGGAAATCAACCTTGATGTTGCAATTGGCTGTCATGGAAAAAAACCTACGTGTTTTATATGTTTCAGGCGAAGAAAGTGATCAGCAAATTAAAATGCGCGCTGAAAGAATTGGTTTAGACAACAAAGAATGTTTCATTCTGACTGAAACAAACTTGCAAAATATTTTCATGCAGGCGGAAGAGATTCAGCCCAAATTATTAGTAATCGATTCAATTCAAACTTTATATAGCAATCAAATAGAAAGTTCACCAGGAAGTATCTCGCAGGTTCGAGAATGTACTGCGCAACTTTTGCGATATGCCAAACAAACAGATGTTCCTGTGTTTTTAATAGGACATATTACCAAAGAAGGCGCATTGGCCGGACCAAAAGTGTTGGAACACATGGTAGATGTGGTTTTGCAATTTGAGGGAGATAGAAATCACGTTTACAGGCTGTTGAGAACAATCAAAAATCGTTTTGGCAGCACCAACGAATTAGGAATTTATGAAATGTTAGGCTCTGGCTTAAGACAAGTTGAAAATCCATCAGAGATACTTATTACAAACACAGATGCAACATTAAGTGGAATTTCAATCGCATCAACTTTGGAAGGATTGAGACCGATTTTAATTGAAGTTCAAGCGTTGGTAAGTACCGCCGCGTATGGAACACCACAACGTTCATCGACAGGTTTTGATGCGCGCAGATTGAACATGCTTTTGGCAGTCATGGAAAAAAGATGCGGATTCAAATTGGGCGCTAAAGATGTGTTTCTCAATATTGCAGGTGGAATTAGAGTAGATGATCCAGCGATTGACTTGGCTGTTGTTGCGGCTGTTTTATCGTCAAATGCTGATTTGCCAATTCCTAAAAACTTTTGTTTGGCAGCGGAAGTTGGGCTTTCTGGGGAGGTGAGACCTGTCAATAGAATTGATCAACGCATTTATGAAGCTGAAAAATTAGGGTTTGAAAAAATCATTATTTCTAAATTCAATAAAGGAATTGAGCAGAAAAACTTCAAAATAGAATTAATTAAATGTGGTAGAATCGATGAGGTGCTTCGCGCTTTATTCGGTTAATAATTTGGTTAAGATGCGTTTTGTATTCATTTTTAATTTATTTGTTCTCTGTGCCTGCAACGCACAAGTAAAGAATGATATTCAAGTAGTTCAAAATGAAAATTCATCCAATCAAATTGATTCATCCAAAACATTGAAAGAAATTGTTTCCTCACGGAAAATCCCAAAAAAGGATTTAAAAATTCTTGTCAAAAAATCGGAAAGAGTGGTTGAAGTTTTATACAAAGATGAGCTTTTAATAGCCTATTCTTGTGTGTTAGGTTTTGACCCTATTGGTGATAAAATGCAAGAGGGAGATGGAAAAACTCCAGAAGGTATATTTAAAATTAAAGCGATGTATCCGCATAGGTCTTGGTCCTATTTTATTTGGTTTGATTATCCAAACGAAATTTCTTATCAAAGATTTAAGGAAAGAAAAGCAAACAAAACCATTTCGCAAGCTGCAGCAATTGGTGGACAAGTTGGATTTCACGGTGTGCCTGAAAAAAATGATGAAATTATAGAAAAAAAGATAGATTGGACTTTAGGTTGTATATCTTTGTCAACGAAAGATATTACAGATTTATATCAATCTATTGGACTTGAAACAACCATTGAAATAAGCAAATAATATGAATAGTAGCAATGAACTAATTGAACGCCGCAAAAAATCTCAGTTGGGAGGTGGACAAAATCGCATTGATCGTCAGCATCAACAAGGAAAATTGACCGCGCGCGAACGTGTGATATTATTACTTGACGATAACACTTTTCAAGAGATGGGAATGTTTATCGAACACCGTTCAACTTCTTTTGGATTAGATAAACAAACTTTTCCTGGTGATGGAGTAGTTACTGGATATGGAAAAATCCACGGTCGTTTGGTGTATGTTTTTTCCCAAGATTTTACAGTTTTAGGTGGTTCACTTTCTGAAACACATGCTGAGAAAATCTGCAAAGTCATGGATTTAGCGCTAAAAAACGGTGCGCCCGTAATTGGATTGAATGATTCTGGAGGTGCTCGTATTCAAGAAGGTGTTGTTTCTTTGGCTGGTTATGCTGATATTTTTTACCGAAACACTAGAGCTTCTGGAGTGATTCCTCAAATTAGTGTCATCATGGGACCTTGTGCCGGTGGTGCTGTATATAGTCCAGCTTTGACTGATTTTATTTTCATGGTTGAAGACACTTCATATATGTTTGTAACTGGTCCAAACGTTGTAAAAACAGTTACACATGAAGAAGTTACGTCTGAAGATTTAGGGGGTGCAAAAACACACGCTGAAAAATCTGGAGTTACACATTTTACTTCTGCTAATGATGTGCAATGCTTGAAAGATGTGCGTGATTTGATGACATTCATGCCTCAAAATTATGGTGAATTAGCACCGACAACAAAGTTTGAATTTACAGCTTCGAAAACAGAAGCAATCAAAAATATTTTACCTGCAAACTCAACACTTCCTTATGATATTCGTTCAGTATTAGATTGCATTGTAGATGACAATTCTTTTCGTGAAGTGCAAGAAGGTTTTGCCAAAAACATTGTTGTTGGTTTTGCGCGCTTAGAAGGAAGAACAATCGGAATTGTCGCCAATCAGCCCGCTGCAATGGCTGGAGTGTTAGACATTGATGCTTCGAGGAAAGGTGGAAGATTCGTTCGTTTTTGTGATTGTTTCAATATACCTTTATTGGTGTTGGAAGATGTGCCAGGATTTTTACCAGGAACCGATCAAGAATGGAAAGGAATTATCACACATGGAGCGAAATTACTGTATGCATTCTCGGAGGCAACCGTACCAAGAGTTACTGTTATCACACGTAAAGCATATGGTGGTGCTTTTGATGTAATGAATTCTAAAAACATTGGCGCGGATTTAAATTTTGCATGGCCAACGGCAGAAGTTGCCGTAATGGGTGCAAAAGGTGCAGCGGAAATTATTTTCAAAAAAGAAATTTCTGAAGCTGCAAATCCTGAGGAAAAATGGAAAGAGAAAGAAGCTGAATACGCTGAAATGTTCGCAAATCCATATCGAGCGGCAGAAAGAGGTTTTGTGGATGATGTGATTTTGCCAGAGGAAACAAGAGCAAAATTGATCGCAGCTTTCCAAATGTTAGAAAACAAGGCCGAAAGTTTACCTCAGAAAAAACATGGAAATATTCCATTATAGTCTATAAATTTACTCAAATGTTCAGCTGATTAATGGTTGAACATTTTTGTTTTTAAGCTGTTTTAAATTTTAAAAAGAATCAAATAAGTATCAACCAAAATATTCACAATTGATGAAAACTGTTTTTCAACTCTGTAAGTTTCTCTATCTAAATTCAATCTAAATAACGATAGAGTTTAATTTGCTTTGTTGTAGCTGTTAAATTTGTGGTGAATATTTTCAAATTTTCTATATAAAATGAGTAAGTCAGTATTATTAAAATCCTCATTAGCCAAAAAGTATTGGATGGCTTTAACGGGGTTGTTCTTGTGTACTTTCCTGATTGGACACCTTTTAGGAAACCTTCAATTGTTTGCTGGAGGAGAAGAAGGCAAACGTGCGTTTAACGAGTATGGTTATTTCATGTCTCACAATATTTTTATCAAGGTATTGTCTTACACGACTTACATCTCCATTTTATTTCACGCAATTGATGGATTTTTGTTAGCTTTTCAAAACAAAAAAGCACGTCCTGTAAATTATGCTTACAACAAACCAAGTGCAAATTCTGCTTGGGCTTCAAGAAGCATGGCTTTATTGGGAAGTATCATTTTGATTTTCATTTGTACGCACATGGCTAATTTTTGGTGGAAAGCGAAATATTCTTCTACACCAATGCCTTTGCATAGAGTTGAGGTGAGCGCTCCTGGAAGTGAACAAAAACAATCTTTGTATTTAACTACTACAGGAAGCTTTTTGCCAACCGAAGGTTTGGTTATTAAACACGGAACTCAAATTTATGCGCCAGAAGTCAATCTAAAAGTAGGTGAAGGGTACAAAGATTTACATTCTTTGACTGTCGCTTTTTTCGGACATGATAAATCAGCTGAAGGTTTTCCAGCTAATGAATTTGCATTGTTAGCAGTTGTTTTATATGCTTTAGCGATGTTGACACTTTCTTTCCACTTGTGGCATGGATTCTCTTCAGCATTTCAATCTTTAGGAGTTCGTCATCCAAAATATACTCCATTTATCCAAGCACTTGGAAAAGCATTTGCGGTAATTGTCCCAATGGCTTTTGCTTCAATTCCGATTTTCCTTTACTTGACGAAATAATTTAGATCATTAAAAAATAGCTTCGATATGTCAATATTAGATTCAAAAATACCAGAAGGTCATATTTCAAAAAAATGGACCGATTACAAAGATCATTTAAAACTTGTTGCACCAAATAACCGTCCAAAAATCGATGTAATTGTCGTAGGAACGGGATTAGCAGGTTCATCTGCAGCGGCATCTTTAGGTGAAATGGGATACAATGTGAAAGCATTTTGTTTTCAAGATTCTCCACGAAGAGCGCATTCAATTGCTGCTCAAGGGGGTATCAATGCTGCGAAAAATTACCAAAACGATGGAGATTCAATTTTCCGTTTATTTTACGATACAATCAAAGGAGGAGATTATAGAGCGCGTGAAGCAAATGTACACCGTTTAGCTGAAGTTTCTGGAAATATCATTGATCAATGTGTTGCTCAAGGAGTTCCTTTTGCTCGTGAATATGGAGGGTTATTAGATAATCGTTCGTTTGGTGGAACGCAAGTGCAACGTACTTTCTACGCAGCTGGACAAACTGGACAACAACTGTTGTTGGGTGCATATTCTGCATTGTCTCGTCAAATTGGTTTGGGACGTGTGAAAATGTACAACCGTCATGAAATGTTGGACATTGTTAAAGTCGACGGAAAAGCAAGAGGAATTATCGCTCGTAACTTGGTTACAGGTGAAATAGAAAGACATTCTGCTCATGCTGTAATCATTGCTTCTGGAGGATATGGAAATGTATATTTCTTGTCTACAAATGCGATGGGAAGTAACGTAACTGCTGCTTGGAAAATTCACAAACAAGGTGCATTGTTTGCAAATCCTTGTTTTGTACAAATTCACCCAACTTGTATTCCTGTTCATGGAACAAATCAAGCGAAGTTGACATTGATGTCTGAGTCTTTGCGTAATTCAGGCCGAATTTGGGTTCCTGCAATAAAAGAAGATGCTGAAGCAATTAGAGCTGGTAAATTGAAACCAACGGCAATTGCAGAAGAAAATAGAGATTATTTCTTAGAAAGAAGATATCCAGCTTTCGGAAACCTAGTGCCTCGTGACGTTGCTTCACGTGCCGCTAAAGAAAGATGTGATGCTGGTTACGGGATAGAAGCTAATGATACCAATGAAGGTGTTTATTTGGATTTCTCTTCTGAAATTAAAAGTAAAGGTAAACAAGCAGCTTTTGCATCAGGTAATCACAATCCAAGTGAAGAAGAAATTATCGCATTAGGTAAAAAGTGGGTTGAAAGTAAATACGGGAATTTATTCCAGATGTATGAGAAAATCACCGATGAGAATCCATACGAAACTCCAATGAAAATTTATCCAGCTGTACACTACACAATGGGTGGAGTTTGGGTTGATTACAACTTACAATCTACAATTCCTGGTTGTTTTGTAGCTGGGGAAGCGAATTTCTCAGATCACGGAGCAAATCGTTTAGGGGCTTCTGCTTTGATGCAAGGTTTAGCGGATGGATATTTTGTATTGCCATACACTGTGTCTGACTATTTAGCAAACGAAATTAGAACTGGATCAATACCAACAAATACTCCAGAGTTCGATGAGGCTGAACAACGTGTGAACGACCAAATAGATAAATTCCTAAATACAAACGGAACAAAATCTGTTGATTATTACCACAAAAAATTAGGATTAATTATGTGGAATAAAGTGGGAATGGGTAGAAATGAGCAAGGTTTGAAGGAAGCCATTGCTGAAATCGCTCAATTGAAAGAAGAATTCCACCAAAATGTTTATGTTCCAGGTACTGCCAATGAAATGAATCCTCAACTTGAAAAAGCAATGAGAGTTGCAGATTTTATTGAACTCGGACAATTGATGGCAATCGATGCTTTACAAAGAAAAGAATCTTGTGGGGGACATTTCCGTGAAGAATATCAAGATGCTGAAGGTGAAACATTGAGAGATGATGATAACTTCAAATTTGTTGGTGCTTGGGAATATAAAGGAGATGATATTAATAACGAGGAACTTCACAAAGAGGCCTTGAACTATGAATTCATCAAAATTGCCGCAAGAAATTACAAGTAAGGCATTAGTATTGAGTTATTAGGCAAGAGTAAAAAGTAAGAAAAAACTGATTTAAAATGGCATCAAAAACTATAAATATTAACCTTAAAATCTGGCGTCAAAAAAATGCCAACGCAAAAGGTAGTATGGAAACGTACAAGTTAGATAACGTTTCTACAGATAGTTCATTTTTGGAAATGTTAGACCAATTGAATGAACAATTAATTAATGAAAGACAAGAGCCAATTGCTTTCGACCACGATTGTCGCGAAGGAATTTGCGGAATGTGTTCTTTATTTATCAACGGAGAAGCGCACGGTCCTGATAGAGCTGTAACAACTTGTCAGTTACACATGCGTAAATTCAAAGACGGAGAAACAATCTATGTTGAGCCTTGGAGAGCGAAAGCTTTTCCGGTGATCAAAGATTTAGTTGTTGATAGAAGTGCATTCGACCGAATCCAACAAGCTGGAGGATTTGTTTCCGTTAACACTTCAGGTAGAACCATGGATGCAAATGCGATTCCAATTCCAAAACACGATGCAGACAAAGCTTTTGAAGCAGCGGCATGTATCGGATGTGGAGCTTGTGTAGCTTCATGTGTGAACGCATCTGCAATGTTGTTCGTTTCTGCAAAAGTTTCGCAATTGGCTTTATTGCCACAAGGAAAAGTTGAAGCAAGAGAACGAGTACTTAATATGGTAAGAACAATGGACGAAGAAGGTTTTGGAAATTGTACAAATACTGGTGC
>JBIKJE010000062.1:0-18644 GCA_044361165.1 Crocinitomicaceae bacterium
TTCCAAGTTGTGCGCATCTAATAGCAGCCACATATCCTCCAGGTCCTGAACCTATAATCGCAACGTCGTAAGTACTCATCGTGTTTAAATTTTTACTTGACAAAGGTAGAATTTCTTTGTGAATTACATGCTCTTTTGAAAGTTAGGTTTTTGCTAAATTGACATAGTTTGTGAAATAGTTAACACTTTAAACCTTGAGCATTAAAACAAATAATCTATTTCTCTGCCCAACCATCTCTATCCAAACTTCTAAACTGAATGGCTTCTGCCAAATGTCCAGCCGTGATTTTGTCAGATTTTTCTAAATCGGCTACTGTTCTTGCTACTTTCAAAATGCGGTCATATGCACGCGCCGACAATCCTAAACTATCCATCGCACGCTTTAAAATTGCATTTCCAGCTTCGTCGATTCGACAATAAACACTTAAATCTTTCGAACTCATTTGGGCATTGCAATGAATTCCATCTTCATCTACATATCTTTTTTCTTGCAGTAAACGTGCTTCAATCACTCTATTTCTGATGTCAATACTTCCTTCATCTGGCTGATGATGAGCCAATTCATCGTAACTGATTGGCGTAACTTCGACGTGCAAGTCGATTCGATCTAGCAAAGGACCAGAAATTTTGTTCAAATATTTTTGCACGACGCCAGGACCGCAAACGCATTCTTTTTCAGGATGATTGTAGTATCCACACGGACAGGGATTCATTGCTGCAATCAGCATAAATCCTGCTGGATAATCGACAGTGAATTTCGCCCTTGAAATGGTTACGGTTCTATCTTCCAAAGGTTGACGCATGACTTCCAACACCGTTCTTTTGTACTCTGGCAATTCATCTAGAAACAAAACGCCGTTGTGCGCCAGTGAAATTTCTCCCGGTTGCGGATAACCACCTCCTCCAACAAGCGCGACATCCGAAATTGTATGATGCGGCTTTCGAAATGGTCGTTGTGTAACCAAACCAATTTCCTTTCCCATTTTGCCAGCTACACTGTGAATTTTGGTTGTTTCTAAAGATTCTGCCATTGTCATCGGTGGAAGAATGGTGGGTAAACGTTTCGCCAACATGGATTTTCCTGCTCCTGGAGGCCCAATTAAAATCACATTGTGTCCACCAGCGGCCGCGATTTCAAAAGCGCGTTTGATATTCGATTGTCCTTTGACATCCCGAAAATCGACTTCAATTTGATCTAATTTCTTCTGAAATTCAGCTTCAATGTCAACGATTGTTCTCTGAATTTGCTTTTTGTGATTCAGAAAATCAACCACTTCAATCAAACTATCAACGCCGTACACTTCCAATTCATTTACGATTGCGGCTTCAACCGCGTTGGCTTTCGGCAAAATGATTCCTTTGAAACCTTCTTTTTTGGCTTGAATCGCGATTGGCAAAATTCCTTTCATCGCCTGCACACTTCCATCGAGCGACAATTCGCCCAAAATCAGATATTCTTCCAAGCGCTCGCACAAAACTTGTTCGCTTGCGGCTAAAATTCCTATGGCGATTGGTAAATCAAAGGTCGATCCTTCCTTGCGAATATCCGCTGGGGCCATGTTTACTGTGATTTCCTTCCCTGGAAATTTCAAATCATTGTTTTTGAAAGCCGCCTTGATTCGTTGCTGACTTTCTTTGACTGCGCTGTCTGGCAAGCCGACCAAGAAAAAATTTACTCCTTGCCCGATATTAACTTCGATGGTAATGGTCGTTGCATCAATGCCGAATACGGCACTTCCATAGGTTTTGACTAACATAAAAGGTATTTTAAAAAATTAAGTTAACTAAAGATAAGAAAAAATATCCTTTCAATACAAACTCAAAGTAAAAAAAGAGAAGTTTAAATTCATTTTCTCATCTTTGTACTCATGAAACAAATGATTATTTTATTGAATCTATTTATGCTGTTTGCTTGCAATCAAAAACAAGCCTCAAAACAGCGTATAAATGTTTCCAATGATTTAATAAAATACGCTCAGAATTTCAAAATCAAACAGCATGAGGGTTTTGTTGAACTTCAAATTGTGAATCCTGAAAACGGCTCAGTTGAGCGCGACTTTGCATTGGTTCAACGAAATTCAAATGCAGAAATTCCTAAAAATTTAGAACAAATTGAAGTTCCTTTGAAATCTATTATCACGCTTTCTGGAACCAATATTGGAATGATCGAAAAAATCAACGAATCGGCTAAGATTGTGGGCGTTTCAAATTCGAAATACATTTACAATCCAACAGTTCTGAAAGGTATTAATCGCAAGAAAGTAATTGAGTTTGATGATTTCAGTGTTTTAAATCCAGAACGGGTTTTATTGACTAAATCGAAAATTCTTTTTCATACTGGATTTGAAGGAAACACAACTGCAAATGAAGATAAATTATTGAAATTAGGTGTTTTGTGTATTCCAAATTATGATTGGAAAGAGAATCATCCTTTGGGAAAGGCAGAATGGATCAAGGTTTTTGGCTATTTATTTGGTAAAGAACAAATGGCCGAAGCTTATTTTGAAAAAGTAGAAAAAAACTATTTGCAACTCTCTAAAACAGCTTCATCATTCAAAAAGAAACCAACCGTTTTTTCAGGAATGGTTTATGGAGACACATGGTATATGCCTGCTGGTGAAAGTTTTGGAGCCAAGTTATTAGCAGATGCTGGCGCAGATTATGTTGCTAAAAATGAAAAAGGAACTGGAAGCATGTATTACAGTTTCGAACAGGTTTTCAAAAAAAATCAATCCACAGACTTTTGGGTAAATGTCGAAGTTCCGACGAAAAAGGAAATGCTCAAATCCAACGAGAAATACCAATATTTCAAAGCGTTTCAAAACAACAACTTATATTCTTATGCGCATCAAATGAATTATTTCTGGGAAAATAGCGCCGTTGAGCCAGATCGTGTGTTGTCAGATTTGATTCAAATTTTCCATCGAGGCGAAGTGAAAGCTACACCTTTGCATTTTTATCGAAAATTGACTGAATGAAAATGAGTCGAAATGTTGTTACTTGGAGTTTAATAGTACTGCTCTTTGCTTTGATATTTTTGCATGTCAACGGCGGAAGCTTTGGCTTTAACTTAGGAAAAATTTTCAACAGCATTTTTCATTTCGATGTTGATGATCAGAGCTTAATCATTTACCGAGAACTGCGAATTCCACGCACATTTATGGCTGTTTTTGCTGGGATTGGACTTTCGATAGCAGGTCTTCTAATGCAAACATTATTCAATAATCCATTGGCTGGACCTTCAGTGTTGGGAATCACTTCAGGCGCAAGTTTGTGCGTTGCAATCACCATGATGACTGGAATTTCATTTTTTACTTCTGACATTGGAATTGTGGTCATTGCTTTGATTGGTGCTTTGATTTTTAGTTTAATCATTTTGTTCTTCTCGATGTTTGTGAAATCTCAAATTTCATTGCTTCTAATCGGGATGATGTTGGGAAGTTTTACAAGCGCTTTAATTCAAGTATTGCAAGTTTCTTCGCAAGCTAATCAAATTAAAGCGTTCACTTTGTGGGGTTTTGGTTCCATGCAACAAGTAAATTTCAATCAAATTCCATTGATTTTTGGCGTTTTCATCGTAGGTGTTTTTGCGCTGATTTTTTTGATCAAACCATTGAATTTATTGGTAATAGGAGAAAAACCAACACAATTATTGGGAATTCAAATGAAATCTTTTAGAATGCTGATTATTGTGGTCACATCTATATTTGCAGGACTTATTACAGCTTATTGTGGACCAATTTCTTTCATTGGTTTGGCTGTTCCAAACATGGTGAAATTGCTTTACAAAACCCAAAATCATTTACAGTTAATCATCGGTTCAGCATTGGTTGGCGCATGCACTTTGCTTTTTTGCGACTTGTTGATTTTGTGGATTGAACCTTATTTTGTTTTGCCACTGAACGCAGTAACAGCATTAATTGGCGCGCCGGTTGTAGTTTGGATCATTCTCAAAAAGTTCTAGCATGATACAATTGAAAGACGTAGAAATTGGTTATCGTTCAGCACTTTTGAATATCGAAAACCTGGTATTGGAAACAGGAAAATTTTATGCGATAATTGGAAAAAATGGCATTGGAAAAACGACATTTATTCATACGATTTTGGGATTGATTCCAGCAATCAAAGGAGAAATTGAAATCAATAATCAAAATATTCATCGAATTTCAGCCAATCAACGAGCGAAATTGGTGGCGCATGTTCCTTCCAAATTTGAAGGCGTCCAACATTTATCGACAAGAGATTTTATCGCCATGGGACGAGCGCCTTACACCAACTTTTTAGGAAAATTGGCTGAGGAAGATTGGAAATTGGTGGATGAAATCAGTGCTGAATTAGGAATTGAATCATTTTTGCAAAAAGACACTTCAGAATTAAGTGATGGCGAACGACAAATTGCTTCTATTGCCAAAGCATTGGTACAAAAAACGCCTGTGATTGTTTTAGACGAACCAACAGCATTTTTGGATTATGCCAACCGCATGTCTGTGCAAAAATTATTACAAAAAGTAGCTAAAAACGCGAATGTTTGCATCATTCAATCTTCACATGATTTGGAACTTTGCCTTGAGTTTGCAGATAAAATGTTGATTGTGGAACCAAATAAGAAAACGATTATTCCAATCAATAGAGCGAATTGCAATAAAGAGCAAGTGATAGAAATTGCTTTCTAAAACGAAAATTTTATTCAAATTTAAAATTCCCATTCTCTTCAAATTTCACTTTCAATTCTGGAATATCAATTCCTGTCAAAAGTTTAATTTGACCAAAAGCGCCACCAAGTGAATCCAATACTGGACCGCCATTACCTAATTGTTTGGTGGAAATAACTTTCCCTGAAACAAATGAACCATCTCGTTTCATTTTGATTTCAAATAAAGGAGCCATTCCACTAATTCCATTGAGGTTGAATCTTCCATAAGTGCAGAAATTCCCCATGGAATAGGTGATAAATCTTCCTTTATAATAGTCAATCGCACGTGTCACGTGAGGTCCATGTCCTAAAACAATGTCTGCGCCTGAATCAATCACTTTTCTCGCAAATTCATACACATTGCCTCTGTTTTCTTCGTAGAAAATTTCAGTTTTGCGCGTCACATGCGTTTTGGAAGAACCTTCTGCGCCGCCATGAAAAGAAACAATCACGATGTCACACATTTTATCCAATTTGGCAACGATTTCTTGCGCTTGAACATAATCAGTGATTTGCAAACAAGCTGTATTTGGGGCAAAAGCTGTGAAACCGTATTTCACGCCGTTCAAAGTAATCGTATCCCATGGACAATCGTCTAATCCTGCAAAATGAATTCCTTTTTCTTTTAAGATGCGTTGTGTGTTTTTTCTACCTTCGTCGCCAAAATCGCCCATGTGGTTATTAGCGATAGAAAGAATATCAAAACCTGCATCTTTGTATTGATCGACAAAATATTCTGGTTGACGAAAAGCATAACATTTGGAAGGATCGCTGCATTTTTTAACTTGACCACCTTCGTTCAAAACAGTTCCTTCTAAATTTCCAAAAGCGATGTCTGCATTTTGTATGAAAGCGTGCATGGGTGAAAGTAGAAAAACGTCGCTTGCGGGAAGGTAAGAAGGATCGGGAAAATTGGTTCCTAACATCATGTCTCCAACTGCAACAAGTGTAATGATTGAATCTTCTATTACATCTTCAGGATTTTCTACTTTGCTTTTTTGATTTTTTTCTTTTGCTTTACTTTCAAGTGGATAAAAAAGAATGACACCAGAAATCAAACTTCCAGCGATGATAATTAAAAAAATATTTCTCATAAGTTTATTCAAAATTGTTTTGATTCAATGGTTTATAATATCGAAAATCAAATTTCCATTCTTGTGTATGAATTCAGTTTATCGAGATACAAAATTGTATGTGTGTTGGATTTATTTTGATCATACATGATATCGAATTTTGCGCCATAAACAACTTCTTTGAAAGTGTAAGATGTATTAATTGCTACCGTATTGCTAAACATGTCATCAAACGTTTTGACGAAAACCATTATTTCACCATCTAAGTTTTCAAAATCTTCTTTGGTGAAATTATTCAAAGGACTCTCTTCATCGATAGGATGCACCAAAGTCCAGCTTAATGTTAAGGTATTTACTTTAGCTAATTCCAACTTAAGCGTATAAAACTTGTTTACCAAAATGCCATTTTCTTCCACCTCAATTCCCAAGGTAATTTTGGCTTCAGCGTCTGTGAAATTCGTATTTTTAAATGGAACCATTCTCAACATCAAAGCGGTTTTATCTTTGTATGGAGCGATTAGGGCATTTTTAGAAAACTTTATATAAGCTGTTGGTTTACTGAATCTTCCATAAAACAAACCTGTCGCAATTGCAAAACTTAACAATCCAGTTAAAGCTTCTATGGATGAAATCGTGCTTGCAAAAAATCCATTTGGGCTAATGTGACCATAACCAACTGTTGTAAAAGTTTGCGTGCTGAAAAAGAAGGCTTTTCCAAATTTATTGATTTCAGATAGATTTGAATCAATTCCTTTCAAATATTCGATTCCATTTAAGTAATAAATGGTTGAAAAAAAAAAGTTTATTAGGATGTAGAATACTAACAAAATACCCAAAAACTTATAGAGAGGCAAATCTATTAATGTATGATGCCAGCTGATTCTTTTAAAAAAATTGAGACCACGCTTTTCTACATTTGCAGTACCATCTTTATTTACAAATCTACCACCATAACTATTTGCGTTTGTACCAAATCCAGTATTATTTTCTGATTTCGCATTATCGTCAATTATAGAGCTCATAAATTATCTCAATAGTGAAACGTGTCCTCGCTTGGTAATTTCTTCACCATCACCATTTTTAACTCTCAAAACATACATATACAAGCCAGTTTCGGCTTTTTGATCTGAAAGTGTAATCGTTCCATCCCAACCTTCATTCATATCTTTGGTTTCAAAGATTACATCTCCCCAGCGACTGAGAATTGAGAGTTCATAAGCCGTTGGATTGATTAGTGAAACAATTGGTTTAAAAATTGGATTGATTCCGCCAGGTGTGAAAGCATTTGGAATGAAGATCAATGGCTCATAAATTGAGCAAGTTTCATTCGAACGACTGATTTCAGAAAAAGAATAAATATTCATTGATTCAACCGCCTCAACATAATAACAAATTTTGCCACTTAATTCAAAATAGTTAATCAAATCATCTTGAAAATTCAATTGATTTATTGACAAAACTGCCAAAGGTGACCAATCAAATACACCATCAAATCCTCTATATAAGTTGTATCGAATGATGCTTCCATTGTAACCAACGTACGGCGACCAACTTACATAGTTTTTCATATTTATTTCATCTGCTTGAACTCTTAAAAGAATGGTTGTAACTTCGTTAGAAAACCCAGCTTCATTACCACAGCTATCAATTATTCTCACGCGGTAAGTGTAACTGTATCGATCTGTATTTACATCTTCATCTGTGAACGTATTGAAGCTATTTGTTGCTGGGATTTTTTGAATTGATTCGAAGATTCCAACTTCATTTTTTCTTTCCAAAGACAATTCTTTGATACCACCTACAAGTTCAATATCATGTCTAATTGTTATCATTTTGTCTAATACAGTAGCTACTCTAACATAATTAAATGATGGAGCACTTGGCGCAACTGCTGAAACAAATATAATATTTGAAAAAGATTGATTTCCTGAGGCACTTTTAGAACGAATAACAAAATCATACAGTTGTAATCCTAAGACTGGTATCGAAAAATTCGGTGTGGTAGAGGTTCCAAATAGTGTCCATGGTCCACCGTTAACGCGTCCATAAACCTCATATTCAAGGAAATCTGGCCAACCAACGTAAGGCGACCAAGTCAAAGTTGCTAATTGCCCACAGACATTGTAGGTATATTGCACAAAAACAGTGGTATGTAAATCACCTTTCGCTGAAGTTTGATAAGTGGAAGGTGTTGAAACTGTGAAACAAGAATCAAAAGCAGCAACTGAAAAAGTCAATGCGGAAGTCGAAGTATTTGGACTAAAAGTGTACGAGGTACTGTTTATTCCCCATGTGGTATCCAGTTCAAATAAAATGCCATCAGGATCAGCCATGTAAATAACATAACCGTAAGTATCTTCCTGTCCATTGGTATTCCAAGTAATTGTCACATCTCCAGTCAAAGTATCTATTGTAACAGACGAGATAATTGGAATGTCAGGTGTAATCATATCCTCAAAATTGTCTCCAACAATGTTACTTGTAAAATCACAACTTGTGGTTGGCAATATAATTTGATAATTCAAAAATGCATCACAAATATCTATTGTATCCTTGAAAGTTTGCGTTCCATAAGCTACACTGTCTATTAATGTCCAAGTGCCAGTTGGATATTCACGCATGATGTGATAGTATGGATTCAAATCAGAATTAAAAGGAGAAACAGGTTCATTCCAATTTAAAACGGCCGTACCATTAGACGGATTTGTCAATGAAAGTACGATGTTTGAAACTGTGTCACTTGACAACACTGTATTGCCATTGCAGCCAGAAATAACTTGAATGTAAAAAGATTCTGGTGTAGTAATACCAGCGATGTTGTACGAACTCAAATTGATGTTATTAACACTGGCAATTGGATTTGGTGAAGAAACTCTTCTAATTACATAAGAAACAAATGTTCCATTTACATCTGTCGATGGAGTCCAATTTATTGTAATATTTCCATTAACAGCCGTTTGAATACAATTGATTTTTGGTGGCTGAACGATTCCTGGATTTTTGACGTGAATTGTAACTGTTGCATAAGTCACCTTTGGAACTTGACAGTAATTGTCTTGTACTTTGAAAACAAAATGATACGGTACTTCTTCTGCAACAATTCCATATTGATTGACCAAATGGTCGCAACTTGTTTGCCAATTAAAATTCGTTGAAACTCCCTGAACACCTGTAATTGTTGGAGTTGTGCTCAATGTAGCGCAAGGGAAAATTCCACAACCTGTATTATTTGTGTAATTGGTTCCAAACATCAAACCAGATGCTGTCAACAAATTATTTTGTGGAGAACCATCTTGCAACAATTCAACATCTGATGAAGCCAAATTAAAATTTACTAAATCACCAGCATTGATGGTAGTTTCAAATAATCCACCAAAAGGCCCAGCAATAACAGGAGCATTATTTGTTGGAAGACAATTAATTACAGCCAATTGAATTTCGCGTTCAACTTGTGCAATTAATACTCCGTTTCTGTATGATTTAACAATCACTTTAACAACAAAATTTCCAATTGTATTGCTTAGAAATGTCAGTTCACCCGTGCTATTATTAACAGCTGCTGGGACATTCGCGCCATTAAATGAATTATCTGGTGTAGGAGAATTGGAATTAAAACCAGCTTCAAAAGGAACTTCAATCGGATTTGCTGGAGGATTGAATACACCTGAATTAAAATTATTTAATGGTGCACCAAAACTGATTGCAATAGAATCTAAATCAGCATCAACGGCATTCATGTTGTAGACGTATGGTGATCCCGCACATGTAACTAAATACGGCTCTTGCAAAAACTTAGGCGAAGAATCCACACAGCCAGTTGCCGAATTTGGAACAGCGAACATATAGGCCGAAATGGTAATTCCGTAATTTGATGGATTGACTAAATTGGTAATAGCATTGCTTCGAGAAAAATTTTGAGCAGTAAAAATCCAACCTCCAACAGGCGGAATTCCATTCAAAGTAATTGGTAAACTTCTATAAGTAACTTTTTCGATTGCGCCGATTCCATTTCCTCCTCCGGTTCCCGTTCCGCAGGCCAATTGAGGTGGTGAACCAGCAACTTGACTACAAATTGGAGAGATATCTGTTCTAGAAATAAAAGCAACATCAATACTTGTAATTGAAGGATGATTCCAAACTTGAATTGTTTCGTTGACAGTATTTACTTCTGCGCCATTGCAATCACGGTAAAAGATTAATTCAAAAACGTAATTTCCGCCCTGACAAACCCAAGTGATTTCACCACCCATCACATGAGTTGCTCGTGAAACGTTTGAAATCAGGACTAAAAATAGTATAAAGAGATAACGCATAGGAGTATTAACGAAAATTCTAGAAATAAAGTATTACTACAAAGATACATTTTTAACAGAAAGGTTGCCTTCAAAAGCAGTGAATGTTAATCAAACTTTAATATTATCTGCTTCAATTTTAAAACAATTGAAAAAACCGATTGTTTAAGTAGTAGATAAATCAAAAAAAAGCCCTGAAAAAGATACTTCTGTAATGGTCGAATCTTCGGGTTTTTTAACTAATTCTTAAAAAATCAAAACAGGCGAAAAAAATATAGTTTTTTCGAAGATTTATCCAATTAACTGTAGTAATTTTAAAACTCATTATGTAAATATTACACCATGACAACCGAAGAAAAAATAACTAAAGGTTACATTGAGTTTGAATTGCTCAATGGTCGTGCACCACATTCAGTATTTGAATTGACCAAAAAAATCAAAATCGAAGAATCTACTTTTTACCAAAGTTTTGGGAATTTAGAACAAGTTCAGCAATCGATTCCTTTGAATCTTTTGAAGAAAACACTTGGTATCATGGATGAAGATCCACAATACGGAAGCTTTTCGACCCGTGAGAAATTGTTATCATTATATTTCACGTTGTTTGAACAATTTCAATCCCAAAGATCCTATCTCTTACTTAAATACAATGATTTACGGAAAGCACCGCAAACAATGAAAGATTGGAAGCTCTTTTTCGAAGAAATGGAAACAAGGGTTGAAAACATCTTGAGCGATGGAAAAATTTCAGATGAAATCAAAGACAGACCAATTATAGGAAATCATTTTGCAAAAGGCTTTAAAGTAGTTTTTACCTATTTATTTAGAGTCTGGATGAATGATGACTCAATTGAATTTGCAAATACTGATGCTGCCATTGAGAAAACGGTTAATTTGAGCGTCGATATGTTGGGCACAAGTCCTCTTGACTCGATGCTGGATTTTGGAAAATTTGCCTTGAAAACTAAAATATTTTAATCATGAGCGAGGCTGGAGAAGGACAAAATAGCATTCCTACTTCCAAAGTGAAACGCGCTGCGAAAATCATTGGAACAGGAGCAAAAGTCGGTGGGAATTACATCAAATATTACGCAAAAAAAGCAATTCATCCAGAATTATCAAAAGATAGTTTGCATGAAGACAATGCTGCTGACATCTACAAATCCTTGAGTGAGATGAAAGGAAGTGCATTGAAAGTTGCTCAAATGATGAGTATGGATAATCAAATTTTACCAAAAGCTTATCAAGACAAATTTTCATTGGCACAATACAATGCTCCACCGCTTTCTTATCCGCTGATTTTAAAAACTTTTCAGCAGTTTTTTAATCAAAAACCACTTGATCTTTTTGATACTTTTTCAAAAGATGCTGTTCATGCTGCAAGTATCGGTCAAGTGCACAAAGCCACTAAAGATGGCAAAAATTTAGCTGTAAAAATTCAATATCCAGGAGTTGCCGATTCTATTAGTTCAGATTTGAAGATGGTAAAACCTTTGGCCGCTCAAATGATGAAAATGAAAGCCGCTGATTTGAAAGTTTACATGGACGAAGTGGAATCCAAACTTCTAGAGGAAACTGACTATGAACTCGAACTCAGACAAGCAACTGAGATTGCCAATGATTGCGAGCCACTGGAAGGATTGCGTTTTCCAACTTATTATCCTGAATGGTCGAATAAAAGGATTATCACGATGGATTGGATTGAAGGAAAAATGTTGCCTGAATTTTTGAAAACAAATCCGTCACAAGAAATTCGCAATAAAATAGGTCAAGCAATGTGGGATTTTTGTTTGTTTCAAATGAAAGTTCTGCGCAAAGTTCACGCTGATCCTCATCCAGGAAATTTCATTGTGGATGCAGATAACAATCTTTGCGTGATTGACTTTGGTTGCGTGAAAGAGATTCCGTCAGACTTTTTTGATTCCTATTTTCAATTGTTGGATCCAGAAATATTAAACGATAAAGTAAGATTGCTTGCGCTTTACAGAACCTTGGATTTATTGAGAGATGAAGACACTGAAGCAGAACAAAAACTTTTGATTGCGACCTATGAGGAAATGATATTATTACTTGGTAAACCTTTCAGACAGCCAAGTTTTGATTTTGGTGATGATGCGTTTTTCAAGCAGATTTACAATATGGGGGAAAACATCGCCAAAGACAAGGAAATTAGAAATATGAACAATGCACGCGGACCCAAACATTCGATCTATGTGATGCGCACCATGTTCGGAATTTATGGACTATTAAATCAAATTAAGGCTGAAGTAAAATTGAATTACACCTTGGATTAATTGGACTTAGCAAAAATTCGTTTGTAAATCGCAAACAAAAATAGGATTAACGAAACCATCACGAATGATTTCCCCATCCAATCACCATATTGAGTATAAAATGTCTGCTTAGAATTGCGTTTCAATGTCGCTTTCAAACTGTCTTCTTTCCACCAAGATGATGCCTTGATAATATCCCCTTTTTGGTTGATAAAACACGAAATCCCAGTGTTTGCTGAACGCGCTACGCTACGTCTATTTTCAATGGCGCGTAATCTTGCGAATGACATGTGTTGTTTGTAACCAGGCGTATCTTTCCACCAACCATCATTGGTAATCACAAAAATTAATTCCGCTCCTTTGCGGCATTGTTGTGCGATGAATTCACCATAAATAGATTCGTAACAAACCACTGGTGCATAAGTAATTCCATTAGATGTAAATACCTGTGATTCATCTTCAATCCCTAAAGTTCCACTCGTTCCACCATTGTTGATTGCCAATTCTTCCAGGAAAGGGAAAATGTTGGAAAAAGGAATTTTTTCGACTCCCAAAACCAATTTTGATTTGTGAATGAATGAAGGTTGATCCAAATGGTCAATCATCATTGATGAATTGTAAAATTCTTCATAACCTGGTCCACCCAAAATTTTGACAGAAGCGCGAGATCTTTTGCTCTTAAAATACTTTCTAGTAGAAGCGCCAATCAGTAAAGTTGCATTTGGCCATTTGGCCTTGCGTTCTACTAAATATGGAAAATAGATGATCCTTTCCACTTCATCTTCATAAAATGAAAATGGCAAAGCTGTTTCTGGCGCTAAAACAAAAGCAGTTTTTTTGGTCGTATTTCTATCAGCTAAATCACAAATTTTATCTAACTGATCTTTGACACTTCCTGTAAATTTTTCATTGTATGGATCAATATTAGGCTGGGTAACAACAACTTCCGTTTCTTTTCCTGATTCATTGTATGTGAAATATTGAATCAAAGAAATTGAAATCGGAATAAAAATCAAACAAATCAATTGAACAAAAACAATTTTTTGAAACTTCCAATTTTGCTTTTTGAAATAAATCTTATCGATGATTCTAAAAATCAAAATATTCGCCATCAAAACCCAAAGTGAACCACCCAATACGCCAGTCACAGAATACCATTGCACTAAAAAAGGCATTCTAGAAAAGGTATTTCCCAAAGCCAACCAAGGCCATGAAAGTTCCCATTGAAAATGTAGGTATTCAAAACCTATCCAACAAAAAATGAATGTCCAAAAGCCAAATTTGAATCCCAAACCTTTTTTCGTGAAATGAAAAATCTGAAAAACCAATGTCATAATCAACGAATTGAGCACAAAAGCCATGATTGCTCCGATTGGACTTGCATTCCAAATCCACCACGTTGTTCCTACATTGTAAATGAAAAACACCAAATAGGCGTGAACAAAAACATTCGACGAACGCAAACGGTTTTCAGCAATTTGATTTTCTACCAAAAGCAAAGGAACAAGCGCAACAAACATCAATGGCGCCAAACTTCCTGTGAACGGAAACGAAATCACCAAGAGTAAACCGCTTAATAAACTTGCTAAATAGCGCTGCTTTCTATTGAATTTAAACATTTGAATAAGATAGATTGAATTGAAACTAATTGTCTTTTGAATCCAAAGATTCGATTGGCATAGTTTCCTCTTTTGGTTTACTTTTTATTCCGAGGTAAAGAATCACAAAGCCTGCAATGATAAATGGAATGCTCAACATTTGACCTGTATTCAAAGCCATTACATTGTCTCTTTCCGTTTGTCCCACTTTCACAAACTCAATCAATAATCTTCCTGTCCAAAGTACAATCATGAAAGTCCCAAAAATGATTCCTGGTTTGTTTCTAGCATTTGTTTTCCAGTATAAATACATCAATAAGAAAAAGGTGAAGAAATAATAAATCGCTTCATACAATTGTGCTGGATGACGCGCCACTTGTATACCTTCAACCAAATATTCGTCTCCCGCATTATTGAAAATAAATCCCCATGGTAAATCTGTTGGAACACCAATAATTTCATGATTGACTAAATTACCTAATCGAATAAAACAACCTGCGATTGCAATTGGCGCAGCCACTCGGTCAAGCACCCAAATCATTGGGCGCTTGGATTCTTTTCTAGAAAAAATATACAGTGCCACTAAAATCAAAATTGCTGCACCATGAGATGCCAATCCACCTTCCCAAATCTTAAAAATCGCAATCGGATCCGCTTTGTAAGCTTCCCAATCGTAGAAAAAAACATGTCCTAAACGCGCACCGATGATGGTTGAAAGTACAATGTAAATCAATAATTTATCCAATAAAGCTTCAGGAATCCCTTCTTTTTTGAACATTCTTTTGATTACAAAAAATCCTATAATTAAACCTGTAACAAACAATAATCCATATAAATTGGGAGTTGCCCAACCGGGAATAATTTCTGAACTGACTTTCCAGTCGATGGCTAAATTCATGTTATTGATTTTGAGATTCTGAAGCGAAAGATAATGGTTTTTGGTTGTTTTCTTTGAAAATTAACTTTTCAGAACGACCTTTTTTGAAAATTTTATTGCTAACAACCTTCCCTTTGCGCAAAGCTTTTTGTTCTTCCATGGGCAAATGATGAATATCCGTGCATTCTTGAGAGCAACAATTGTCATATTTGGTTTTGCAATTTTCACATTGAATGAAAAGTAAATGGCAACCATCGTTTGCACAGTTTGTATGCACATCGCAAGCGTCACCGCATTGATGACAATTTGAAATCACATCAGGAGTAATTCGCTCGCCACGTCTTTCGTCAAAAACGAAATTCTTTCCAACAAACTTATTTTCGATGCCTAATTTATCACAATCATTGGCGTACTTGATGATTCCACCTTCCAATTGATGGACATTTTTGAAACCGCGGTGTTTGTACCAAGCAGAAGCTTTTTCGCATCTGATTCCGCCTGTACAATACATCACAATATTTTTATCCTCATTTCCTTTCAAAATCGATTCTTCGATAATCGGCAAAGATTCTCGAAAAGTATCCACATCTGGCGTGATTGCACCTTTGAAATGTCCAACTTCACTTTCGTAGTGATTTCTAAAATCAATCAAAATGGTATTCGGATCGTTGGTCAATTCATTGAATTCTGCAGCATTTAAATGAATTCCTTTGTTGGTAACATCAAACGTTTGGTCATTCAAACCATCAGCCAAAATTTTGTCTCTAACTTTGATTTTTAATTTCAAGAAAGGATGTTCAGTTGCGGATTCATCCACCGCAATATTCAATCGGATTCCATTTAAAAACTCGATTTCATAAAGCATATCTCTAAAACTTTCGAAATTGGGAATCGGCACAGAAATTTGTGCATTTATTCCTTCGTGAGCGACATAAATTCGCCCAACGACATCTAATTCAGAACATTTTAAAAATAAATGATCTCTAAACAATGGAGGATTTGCAATTTGTGCATATTGGTAAAAAGAAACAGTTACAAATTGATAACCACTTTCGTTTAGTTTTTTTACCAAATCCTCTTTACTTAATGTGTTCCACAGTTGCATGCTATGCTTGTATTAATTAAAGAAAGCACAAAGTTAGCGATTATTTTTTTGTCAGGAAATTTTGAATTGCAGTTGAAAATTGAATTAAAGAATGTTCGTTGCGCAAAATTTTATTTTTATTCTTGATTTTTTATACCTTAGCTGAATGAAAATAATCTTCTATTTTACCCTTTTTTCATCACTTTGGTTGATTCTATGTGCCTGTCCGACGCCGGATTTGAACACACAAGATTTGAAAGCATTGCGCCAAAACCATTATGATTTTAAAAATTGGAAAAGAAATTATTACAAAGGAATCAATTTTGATTTGCCAACAAACTTTGTGAAAGGAAATACCGATTTCATGTATAAATCAGATGGTCTTTCAAAAGTAAATTATCAGTTGGGTGTTTATATTTCAGTCGAACATTTCGATGCTGACGAAGCTGATGAATATGCATTTTCATTTGAAGAAGAAGTTTCTAAGCTAACCGCTGTGCATGAGTTTTATATGAATGAACGCAGAAACTCTTTTCAATACCTTGAAAATTCAATCAAATCTGATTTGCCTAAAGGTTCAAAACTTTCTGGTTCAATGGAAGTAATTTATGGTCGTGTCGATGAATATGATTACGACATGAAATATGTAATTGCGACGGTGGAAAAGAACAACCAATGGTATGTTTTTCAATTTATAACAAGTCAAGATTTATCTACATATTTATTCGATGATTTCAAAAAAATCATTCAATCTGTTCGATAAAAATGCATCCATTTCACCAAAATTTAATTCAATTATTAGAATCAGAACTTCCTGGAGAAGAAGCACATAAACCGATGATGCCAATCAACCGTCCACTTTCGAGCAATGCTTTGAAGGAGGCAAAAAACGTGAAAGAATCTGCTGTTGCTGTAATGATTTTTGAAGAAAATGGAATTCAACATTGCACCTTGATACAACGACCATCTTATGACGGAAGCCACAGCGGACAAGTCAGTTTTCCTGGTGGAAAAAGAGAATTGAGCGATGACAACTTAGCATTCACTGCGATTAGGGAATGTTGGGAAGAAGTTGGCATCAGACTTTCAGAAAATCATTTGATTGGGAAATTGACTTCGGTTTACATTCCCGTAAGTAATTTTCATGTGGAGCCTTTTTTGTTCTATTATTCTGAAAAACCAGATTTCAAAGCAGATGAAAGAGAAGTTGAATCGATTTTCACAATCACAATGAATGAATTGCTCGACGACTCAAATTTGGACCAAATGGAAGTCAAAATCAGTACAAATTTGACCATGAAAAACATTCCTTGCTTCAATATTGCAAACAAACAAATTTGGGGCGCAACGGCACTTATTTTGAATGAATTGAAGATGATTTTAAGAAGCTTTTAATTATTGCAAAGTAAATTAAAATCTAAATCTCGCAAATCCAAATGCAGCAGACAAACTTTTGGTGTTTTTAGAGAAAAATGAAATCGCATCTCTAGATGAAACACCAATTTCATAAGCCCCATCTCTTAGGATAAAATTGATTCCAACTGGGATATTTGTATCATAAATTCCTCCGCCTAAATAACCAACGCTCAATTGCAACCATTTCACTGGACGAATATCGCCACCAAAAGAAATAATGGCATTTTGAATACTTCCAGGATTTTCACGATTGAAAGGTGCAACCATGTCGAAACCAAAATTCAAGAATTTAAAAGGTTGAAAACTTGCACCAATTCTCACATTCGCAGGATTGTTGATTACATATTTTTCTTTTCCTTCTAAAGTTAAAATTCCACCTTCACGCAATAATTGATTCACAGATTCAGTGACATTGTCATCATTCAAACCAGCCAATGAAATATTAGCCAATAAGGTGTCTTTCACTGAATAAACATTTCGGTTGTAAGTCACAGAACCAATATTATTAACAGCTGCAGCCACTTTTAGACGACCAAAAAAGATCGCACTGGCAGATAAATCTATTCCGTAACCGTTTCCAACTGAAGCTGGTAAACCGCCTTTGCTTGTTGTATATGTTGATAAATTGGTCGTTGCTATTGAACCGTAATCTAAATTAAAAGCTGGAGAAAGTGATGAATAAAGGCGTAAACCGTTTTCATCAGATTCCATATTAAACATCGCCATGGATTGAATAAATCTTCCACCAATTCCACCATAGATGGCAAAAACCGAATCTTTTCCAATGATTTTTCTACCGTATCCAAAATTATACGAACGTGTCCAAAGCATTTTAACAGAAGAGCCATTGGTGATTTCACTTAATCGCAAAGGAATAGCCACTGAACCTTGAATTGCAGCTGCAAGTGTATCTGGAGAAAGATTCTGCGTATTTGCAATCATCGAAGTATCACCATTCAAAACAATTTGCAATGAATCAAAGTAACTAGAAAGTTGTCCTTTGAAAATGATATCTGTTGTTTTTTGGCTCAATTTAGAGTACCACTGATAATTTTCAGATATATTGAAAGCAATTCCGCCGAATTTTTTTCCTTGAAATGAAAATCCTGCCCAGTTGTAATCAGCGAAAATGGCAATTCCAGACTGTGCATAACTTGCAGCGGCTTCTTTTTGCTGATTCCAATCAAAATTTTCTTTATTCTTACCAAATAATTGATTTTGAAGACTTTTTGACAGATTTTTAAGTTTAGCACTGGTCAATTCATCGCTGTAAATTCCAAAACCAAATTCACTAGAACCAGTAGTGAAGCGCTTGTCTTTGTATCCTGTTCCCCAACC
>JBIKJE010000063.1:0-18490 GCA_044361165.1 Crocinitomicaceae bacterium
TTCAGCAGGCATACCAACCAACCAAGGCAACCAATATTTTCTCATACTGTCTTCACCCATCATTTGCCAAGGATGAACCATAATGGCCATTCCTAAACGTTCGCAAGCTTCAAAAATGGGGAAAAATTCAGGTTCACTTAAGTTTTTATCGTTGATGTTACTTCCGATTTGAATTCCAACCAATCCGATAGATTTACATCTTTCCAATTCTTGAATCGCAAGCTCAGTATCTTGCATCGGAATCGTACCTAAACCAATATAATTTTTTGGATATTTCGACACTAAATCGGCAATGTGATCATTTAAAAATTCAGAAATCTCTAATCCATCTTTTGCTTTTGCCCAATAAGAAAAAAGAACAGGTATCGTACAAACTACTTGCGTTTGGGTTGCGAAATTTTGATATTCCTCCACTCGAATGTTTTCGTCCCAACAGTTTTCTATGATGCGTCTGAAAAACTTTCCTCCTTGCATCATGTCTGCTGATTTATCTTCGTTGTGGTTCAAGAAGATAAAATCACCGTAGCCAAATTTTTTAGTCCAATCGGGCAAGTGTTTAGGAATGATGTGGGAGTGCATATCGATTTTAAGCATAGCAATTAGTTTTTGCGCGAAGATAAGCATTTGTTGGTTTATTCCTTGTATTTAATTCGTCTTTCAGATTGATTCTACTTCGCTACTTTTCGTATCTTTGCAACCTAAAATTCAATGCAAATGGCGCAGAAACCATCGATTCCTAAAGGAACTAGAGATTTTTTACCGAAAGAAGTAGCTCGTAGAACTTTTATTTTTGACACAATTAGAAACGTGTTCAAAAAATACGGTTTTTCACCTATTGAAACGCCTTCGTTTGAATTATCACAAACGCTTTTGGGGAAATATGGAGAAGAAGGGGATCGTTTGATTTTTAGAATCCTAAATTCAGGTGAAAAACTAAAGAAAGCGGATTTGGATGCTTTGGAAAACGAAAACTTACCTCGATTTGCTAATTCTTTGGCTGAAAAAGCACTACGTTACGACTTAACAGTTCCTTTTGCGCGTTTTGTTGTGCAACATCAGAATGAAATTTCATTTCCTTTTAAAAGATATCAAATTCAACCGGTTTGGAGAGCAGATCGTCCGCAACACGGAAGATACCAAGAATTTTATCAATGTGATGCAGATGTAGTAGGCAGTAAATCTTTGCTTTACGAAGTAGATTTTGTTCAAATTTTTGATGAAGTTTTGACTTCTTTTCAAATTCCAAGCTTTACCATTTTAGTCAATAATCGCAAAATATTATCTGGAATCGCAGAGGTTTCCGGTCAACAAGATAAATTGATTGACATCACAGTTGCCATCGACAAATTGGACAAAATAGGTCAGGAAGGCGTTGAAAAAGAATTGCTTGAAAAAGGAATTTCAAACGATGCGATTGAAATCATTCGTCCGCTGTTCAATTTAACGGGGAGCAATGAGGAAAACCTGGTTCAAATGTCTCAATTTTTAGCTGCTAGCGAAATTGGCTTAAAAGGAATTGAAGAACTGAAATTCGTACTTGATCAAACAATTGAATTAGGATTAGAAAAAGCCGAATTGAAATTTGACGTCACCTTAGCAAGAGGTTTGAATTATTACACAGGTGCCATTTTTGAAGTCAAAGTGAACGATATCAAAATGGGAAGTATTTGTGGTGGTGGACGATACGATGACTTAACGGGATTGTTCGGAATGCCAGATGTTTCTGGTGTTGGAATTTCTTTCGGTGCTGATCGCATTTACGATGTGCTAACCGAATTGGAATTGTTTCCAACCGATACTGACAAAGGATTGAAATTATTATTCGTTAATTTCGGAGAAAAGGAACAATTGCACTGTATGAAATTAGTCAAAGAAATTCGTCAGAATGGAATTGATTGCGAGTTGTATCCAACTGCGGCAAAAATGCAAAAGCAAATGAAGTATGCGAACGATATTAGAGTTCAGTATGTGGCATTAGTTGGTGAAAATGAAATGAATGAAAACTTGATTCAATTGAAAAATATGGAGTCAGGCGAGCAAGAAGAAATGAGTTTAGAAGAGGTGATTTTTCATCTTGGTCAAAATTAATACGTGGTTGAAATAGATTTTTAACCTCAAAAAAAAGCACTATGAGTACATTTACGATTACAAGCGAGTGGATTTCATTAGAAACCCTTGAACATATTTTAGACAATAACTTGAAACTAGAGTTGTCTGAAAATTCAAAAAATCAAATCTTAAATTGTCGTCAGTATCTTGACGATGTCATGGCAAATGAAGATAGAATTATCTATGGCATCAATACTGGATTTGGCTCATTGTGTGATACAGTTATTCCAAAGTCGGACTTAGAACAATTGCAAACCAATCTAGTACTTTCACACGCGTGTGGTGCTGGAGAAGAAGTTCCATTGCATTTGGTGAAACGCATGCTTTTGTTGAAAGTGTTAGGACTTTCTCACGGACATTCTGGTGTTCAGCTTGAAACTGTTGAGCGATTGATTTTCTTTTTCAATAACGACATTCTTCCAATAGTTTATCAACAAGGAAGTTTGGGCGCATCAGGTGATTTGGCTCCTTTGGCACATCTTTCTTTGCCTTTGATTGGAGAAGGAGAAGTATACTTTGAAGGTTCAAAAATTGCTGGAAAAGACTTAGCGCAAAAATTCAATATTCAACCGATTGTTCTACAATCGAAAGAAGGATTAGCATTGTTGAATGGAACGCAATTCATGAGTAGTTATGGTTCTTACGCCGTTGCTGCTTCACGTAAATTATGGAAGCAATTCAATCAAGTGGCTGCGATTTCTTTGGAAGGATACGATGGGAGAATTGAACCTTTCAGTGTTTCTGTAAATGAAATCCGCAAGCAAAAAGGACAAATCAAAACTGCCGAAATCATGCGTGGTTTATTGGCAGGAAGTGAAATTGTGGCGCAATCTAAAGCGCATGTGCAAGATCCATATTCTTTCCGTTGTATTCCGCAAGTACACGGTGCAAGTTATGATGCAATCGAATATTCTGCAGGAATCATTGAAAATGAAATCAATGCAGTAACTGACAATCCAACAGTTTTTCCAGATGAAGATTTAGTTGTTTCAGCGGGTAATTTTCACGGTCAACCTTTGGCAATAACCATGGATTTTTTAGCAATTGCAATGGCTGAAATGGGTTCGATTTCTGAACGTAGGGTTTATAAATTGATTTCAGGAACAAGAGGTTTGCCAGCATTTTTAGTTGCTAAACCGGGATTAAATTCTGGTTTCATGATTCCACAATATACTGCTGCATCGATTGTTAGCCAAAACAAACAATTGTGTATGCCAGCAAGCGTTGATACGATTGATTCATCCAACGGACAAGAAGATCACGTGAGTATGGGCTCCAATGCAGGCACAAAATTATACCGCGTACTTGAAAATTGTTTCACCATTCAAGGAATTGAATTAATGAATGCATGTCAAGCGATAGAATTTAGAAAAACATTGAAAACCAGCAGTCAATTGCAAGAAATAATTTCTGAATACCGAAAAATTGTTCCTTACTTTGAACAAGATTGCTACCTTCACCCACATATCAACGCTAGTAAATCGTTTGTAAAAAGCAAAACATGGAAATAGAAAACCAAAATGAACCAATGAAAAGACCAACTTTTTTAGTTGTTTTATCTGTATTTAGCTTAATATCTATTTCTTCGGGACTGTTAAGTAGTATTTTGGGATTGATTTCTGGCCCATTGCAAGAATATCAAGTTGATGAGATTATTGCTCAAAATATGTCTGGAGTAACCCAATTACAAGAAATGGGAGAAGTGTATTGGTCGGAAATTACGATGAAAATTTTAAATCTAATAAAATACACAAATGCCAATTTCTACATGGATAGATTGATAAATTTGGGTGCTTATGCAATCGGTTTAAACGGTGTCATTTTCATGTGGAAAGGCAGAAAATTAGGTTTTCATTTGTACATTGTTTATAATTTAATTGCGTTAATAAGCATCTACGCGAGCGCTCCGGCCAGCGAAATTCCTAGTTTTTATTTCATCCTTTTTGGAATTATTTCTTCGCTCTTCATTTTCATGTACAGCAGAAATTTAAAATTCATGAAGTAATCTAATTCCTTAGATTATAAACTATAACAAATCAATTTCCTGCGCGAGTTGTAAATCCAATTCTGTTACCGCGTTTTGATCATGAGTTTCTAAGCTAATATGTACTTTGTTGTAAGTATTTGTCCATGTAGGATGGTGGTCCTTCTTGTCACAAATCATTGCTACCTTAGTCATAAAATCAAAAGCTGTTTTGAAGTCCACAAACTGAAAAGTCTTTTCAATCGAATTGTCTTTTAGTTTCCATGAAATCAACTTTTCTGAAATCTCAGTTGAATCTATTATTCTTGCTTTCATCTTTTTGTTTTAAAGATACTTTTTATTGAACTAGCTTTTACTTGATTGCCAAAAAGAACTTCATTTTTAGATTTTTTTAGCGAAAGTTGTTACTTTTAATTTTTGTTGTATTTAACCTACAAAAGATCGAAATTGTTTAGTAAAAAGAAAAATAAAAGTGTCTATTCTGAAAATGAATTGATCGAGCTTTCAAAAAGCAACCATCAACATTTTGGTGCGCTTTATGAAAAGTATTTTGATACCATTTTTCGGTTTGTTTTCAAACGTTTGGGGGGAGATGAAGCCGTTGCTGGTGATTTGACTCAACAAACTTTTATGAAAGCGATGGTCAATATTCAAAAGTATGAAGACCGCGGTTTTCCATTCAGTTCTTGGCTTTTTCGCATTGCTCAGAATGAAGTTAATTTGTTTTTCAGAAATCAAAAAACGCAAAAGTCTGTCGAAATAAATGAAAATCAGCTAAAAACAGTGATGGATGAAGTGGATGCATCATCGAACATGAGCATGGAAGATCAAGAAAAATTGATTCAATGCATTAACAATTTGGATTCTGATCAAACGGAATTAATTGAATTGCGCTTTTTTCAAGAAATGAGTTTCAAAGAAATTGCAGATATTTATGATATTACTGAAGCCAACGCAAAAATGCGCATTTATCGTTTGTTGGAAAAGATTCAAAAAAATTGGAAATAGAAAATGAGAAAGTTTAAAATCAATACGAGTAAATCAAATCTTGAACCGACACAGGAACAAATCTTGCGTTACAAGAATTTCAATGCGCTATCTCAAAACCACAAAAAAATATCGAAAAGACCTAAAAAACCTTTATATAAAGATCCGAAAATGTTTCTGTTTATCGTTCTTTTAGGATTGATAGCCCTTTTGTTGTTTTCTTAAAATTATTTCCAAATTTCGTTTTCATCGATTCTTAAGAGATTTTTTTATATCTTCATAATCTAAAAAGTTGTCGTGAAGATTTTTTACCTGTTTTCTTTGTTGTTTTTGGCTACATTCTCTGTGGGTGCGCAAGATATTCATTGGTCGCAATTTAACGACAATCCAATCTTTCAAAACCCTGCAAATAGTGGACGATTCAAAGGTGATTATCGAATTCACGGAAATTACAGAGATCAATGGAGAAGCGTAACCGTTCCGTTCAGTACTTTTTCTTTTTCAGGTGATACCAAGTTTTCACAAATTCCACAATTAGGTCTTGGTGCACTTTTTTTTCACGATCAAGCAGGTGATGGAAAGTTTAAAACCATAGAATTTCAAATTTCACCATCTTACCAAATTAACTTAACCAACGATTCTGTTCACACGCTTCGTGCTGGTTTGCAAATCGGAATGAACCATCGCCAAGTGAATATGGATAAATTTTCATTTGATGCGCAATATGATGGTACAATTTACAATCCTAGTTTACCAACAAACGAAACTTTTCAAAATCAAAAAAACACCAATTTTTCTCTTGGAACAGGCTTGGTTTATGAATGGTATCAAGGAGAAAGAAAACGCATCAGTGGTGGTTTGGCATTATTTAATATAAACAAACCGAATCAAGGTTTTTTTGGTCAAACTGTTCAACGTGATTTGCGCGTAAATCTATTTGCCAAAGGTCAATTTGAAATCAATTATGATTGGGATTTATTGCCTACTTTTCAATTGAATTTCCAAGGAAAGTACAAAGAAATCATCTTAGGGTCAAGTGCACGATATATTTTAATTGATCGGCTTGGCGAATACCGGGCAGTTTATTTTGGTGCATTTTACCGCAACAAAGATGCTGGATATTTGACTGCTGGAATGGATTACCAAAATTGGTTCGCTGGCTTGAGTTATGATATTAATTTTTCAAAATTAACACCAGCTAGTAATGTTCGAGGAGGAATTGAATTGAGTGTCCGATACATCATTACCCGTTTCAAACCTAAAAAAGTACTACACCGAGTATGTCCAGATTTTATATAATTTTTGCATTTGTTTTCGCGTCCCTTTTTTCATTTGGACAAAATGACCTATCAAATTATTTGAAATTTGCAGAAGCGCAATATAAAAAAGGAGACTATGTTTATGCTTTAGAATACTACCAAAAGGCATTGGCATTAGATTCTCAAACAGTTAATATTTTATGGAATTATGCCGAAACCTTGCGCGCATACAAAGATTATCGCAAGGCTGAATATTATTACGAAAAAGTATACGCAAAAGAAGAAACATCGCTTTTTCCTGCCAGTTTGATGCAATTGGGATTAATGCAAAAACAAAATGGAAAATACGATTTGGCTATTGAAACATTCAAAAAAGCCAAGAAGAAATATACCAAAGATAAAAAAGGGTATTTGTATTTGAAATCAAAACGTGAATTGGAATCTTGCCTATGGGCAAAAACTGCGATCAAAGATTCTTCTGATTATTCAATCAACCAACTTCCAACTACGGTAAACTCTCCTAATTCCGAATTTGGACACAATATTTACAATGGAAAACTTCTTTTTTCATCACTCAGAGGTGATTCAATTCATAGTAACGAAGAAGTTTATTCAACAGAATACAAAACAAGACTTTATTCCTCTAAGTATGAAAATCAGAATTACGGTAAAAATGAAATTGTCAAAGATTTAGTTGTAGAAAAATTTAATACTGGAAATGGTTCATTTTCATTGGATGGAAATCGATTTTATTTCAGTTTGTGCCAAGATGAAGGATATAATTATAAGTGTAAAATTGCTGTTGCAAATTATAAAAATGGTAAATGGTCTTCTATTGATACACTTGGTGATGTTATCAATCAACAGGGAGCAAATACAAGTATGCCTTCGATTGGGAAAATTGACGGAGAAGAAGTTCTATTTTTCTCTTCCGATCGCAATGGAGGTGAAGGAGGAATGGATATATACTACAGTTTTATCAAAAATGGAAATCAGTTTGGCAAGGTACAGGCATATAAAGTAGGAAATTCGCCTGATAATGAATTAAGTCCATTTTATGACGAAAAATCAAAAAATCTTTATTTTTCTTCCTCATGGCATGATGGCTTTGGAGGATATGATGTTTTTGCAGCAAAATTAGTAAACGGGAAATTTGAAAAACCAGTGAACCTTGGATTGCCAACAAATAGTCCGGCAAATGATACTTATTTCTTTGTTTACGGTGATACAAACTATGTGTCAAGCAATAGATTGGGCGTCTTTTACAGTAAAAATCCAACTTGTTGCAGTGATGTTTTTTCTTTGACAAAGCCAATTAAAATTATACCGCCAACGCCGAAAGAAACTTTAGCAGAATTGAATAAAAGATTGCCTGTAACTTTATACTTTCACAACGATTGGCCAGATCCAAAAACGTTAGCAACTACGACGAAGATTAATTACATCGACAATTACCATGATTACATTGCATTAATTCCAACATACAAAAAAGAATACGCCAGTGGTTTGTCTGGAAACAGGGCGGAAGACGCTCAAGAGGATATCGAAAGTTTTTTTACTGAATATGTTGATCAAGGTGTCAAAGATTTGGAATTGTTCAGAGACTTGATGTTGGAAGAATTGCAAAAAGGAACGTCTTTAGAATTGACAATCAAAGGTTTTGCAAGTCCTCTAGCCAAAACGGAATACAACGTAAATTTGACAAAACGTAGAATTGCATCTTTGGTAAATTATTTGTCAGAATATGAAAATGGTGTTTTTAAACCATATTTAAATGCGAAGGCAAGTAATGGTGCTAAAATTTCTATCAAGGAAGTTCCATTTGGAGAATATACTGCTGATAAACTGGTGAGTGATAATCCGAATGATCAGAAAAATTCAGTATACTCTCGCGCTGCATCTTTGGAAAGAAAAATCGAAATTCAAAGTATTAGCATCTTATCTCAGGATTCTGTGAGTGTCTTAAAAGCGGATTTACAAATTCAAGACTTGGGGAAAATAAATGCCAATGCAATCCAAATTCGACTTTTCAGAGTGAAAAATACCAGTGATAAAGTTATTCAATTCTTGCCTAGTGATATTCCTTGTAGTTGCAACAAAGTAGAGATTTCTAAAAGTACTTTACAACCTGGCGAAACTGCAGATGTGAAAGTTTCTTTTGACCCAAAAGGTTATTCAGGGAAAGTGGTGAAATCTATATATTTAAACACCAAAGAATCTATTCAAAAAACCAGACTGGTGTTGACCGCCGAAGTTTATTAAACTAAATTGCCCCCTTTTTGAAACAATATTTTTTCATCATTTTTTTAATTTTTTCAAGTGTTATTTTTGCACAGAATACTTAATGCGAAAAAATTTACGAACCAGAAAGTCTAACAAAAGAAGCAGTCTTTTCAGGTTCTAATTCTCAATTTATGAAATTAATGATGGACAGTGTTTTTTGTGGTTTTAAACCATCAGCATACAATGTGCCTCCTACCAGATTTAATGCAAAAGTAACTATTGACTCTAAAGGTCAAATTATTGACAGTTTCATATTAACTGAGGAATTTGAAAAAAAAGATAAAGAATTAATCAATAAGAATTTATTGAAATTGGCTAATTGGTTGCCAGCAGAATTTGAAGGACAAGCTGTCTGTTCCTATCATTACATCGTAATTAGTTGCATACTTTGGTATTAGTTTTTTTTGAGAAATATTTCAATTATTAATTCAATTTCACTTTTCTGTTAAATATTTAATAAGACTAATAAATAATTAAATATCTTTGTTTGAAACAAAAAAAACACAAGTTATTAATTTCGTGTCTATGAAAAAATTAATACTCTCATTTATTGCCATTGTTAATCTTGTATTTATCGGAAATGCAACTGTTTGTCCAAGTGCTGAAGTAATACCTGGAGCACCAACATTGCCTTATACACAGTCATTGATTTGTGGATCAACGAATGATATCACTTCTGCGAATTCTGCTGCTGGAACAGGTGGAAATTATTTAGGTGGTCAGGAATCAGTTTATACTTGGACACCGACTTCAAGTTATTCAGGTGTAACAATTGCATATACTGGTCAAACTTGGTCAGGGATTTTTCTATATTCAGGATGCCCAACTTCTGGTGGAGCGCTGGTTGGCTTTGTAACGTCAAGTGCTAGTTCAAAAACGCTTACTGTTACTGGAAATATTAATTCCGGAACTACTTACTACATCGTTTTTGATACTTGGCCAACTCCAAACAGTCCATGTGCTGGTTCTTTTACTTTGAGTGGAACTGAATTGCCTTATTGTTCTGGAATTCCTTCACCGGGAAATACATTGTCTACTGTAACATCTGTTTGTCCGACGATACCATTCACCTTGTCTTTAGAAAATTCTCCAGCATTAAGTGGCTTTTCTTTCCAATGGCAAATTTCGACTGATGGTGTATCTTATACTGATATCGCTGGTGCAAATAGTTCAACTTATTTAGCAAATCAATCTGCAAGTAATTTTTATCAATGTATTGTTACTTGTATTTCTGACGGAACTCCTGTTGTTTCTACCCCTGTCCAAGTTGGAATTAATGGATTCATTAGTTGTTATTGCACACCAGCACCGACAAGTACAGATGGGTCAGGAATTACCAATGTTGTTTATGGAACTGTAAATAACCCTACTGCTGGCGAACCTGGTGGATATGCAGATTATTCAAGTCTTTCATCTGATTTCAGTCAAAATGATGTTGTAAACTTGGATTTGACTTACTCAACTGGCTATACATACAACACTAAAATTTGGGTTGATTGGAATAACAATGGTTCTTTTTTAGATGCTGGTGAAGAAATGTATACGGGTGTTTCTACTGCTGCAAATCCAACAACTTTAAATACTTCCTTCACAATTCCTGCCAATGCAACAGCTGGTATCCATAGAATGAGAATTGGAGGTTGTGACATTGCTACACCAACACCATGTTATACTGGTTCTTGGGGGACGTATGAAGATTATTCATTGAATATTTTACCAAGTTGTACTCCAATTAGTATCGTAAACCCAGGAAGTCAATCGGTTTGTTCTTCTTATTCATTGCCAGTAATTGCTGAAGTAGCTCCTTCTGGCAATACGGATTTAATAATGAATTATTACGATGGTCCGAATGGTACTGGAAATATTGTGTCAGGTCCAATTACATCTACGCAAACAATTTATGCGTTTGGAACTGCTGCATTAGGAGCTTGCACCGACGACGAAGTTTTTACAATTACTGTGAATTTTCCAAATACTGGCATTGACGTGCAACATGCTTGTGGTCCATTCACTTGGATCAATGGTGTGACATATACTTCGAATAATAATACTGCAACGCATACTTTGACAAATGTTGCTGGTTGTGATTCAATCGTAACATTAAATCTTACAGTTGGAGCTCCAAATACTGGAATTGATGTTCACCATGCTTGTGGGCCTTACACTTGGATTGACGGTGTGACTTATTCTGCCAATAATAGCACGGCATCCCATACTTTAACGAACGTTTCAGGTTGTGATTCAATCGTAACTTTAAATTTGACTATAGCATCAGCTTCAATAAGTGCAAATGGAAATACAACTTTTTGCCAAAATCAAAGCGTAGTATTGACTTCATCAGCGAGTAGCGGTAACCTTTGGTCAAATAGTGCGAATTCTCCTGCCATAACAGTAAGTACCTCTGGAAATTATTCAGTCACAATTACAGATGCATTTGGATGTGTCACTACCTCAAATTCTATCAATGTTGTCGTAAACTCAATTCCTGTTGTTTCAGGAGGTGCAGACCAAACGTTTTGCAGTGGAATGCCAATTACCTTATCAGGAAGTGGTGCACAAAACTACAGTTGGAATAACGGTATTTCTGATGGGCAAGCTTTTACTCCAGGATCAACACTTAATTGTATTGTGACTGGTACGGATGCAAACGGTTGTTCAAATACAGATACTGTCTTAATTACAGTAAACCAACCTACATATTTTACAATTATTGGTTCCGCCATTAATTCATTTTCATTAAATGGTCAGACATACGATCAAACAGGTGTTTACACCCAAACAATACCGAATGCTGCGGGTTGTGATTCAATAATTACCTTAGATTTATACATGGATTATTTAGGATTATCTGAAAATGAGCAAGTTTCATTCAGTGTTTATCCAAATCCAACGAACGACGTTTTAAACATTCAGTTGATGGGAGATATTCCAAATTCTAATTTCATTATTGTTGATTTACAGGGTAGAGTTGTACTTGAAGGAACTTTGTTTACACCAAATTCTATTATTGATTTAAATGACATTGATGCTGGAAGTTACTACTTGAAGTTAGGAGTATCAAATAAGAAGATTCAATTTTTGAAACTGTGACAAAAGGTTTTATATACATTTTGGAAGAAGGGTGCCGCATTAGGCATCCTTTTTTTTTTGAATAATTTTAACAAGTCTTCATATTATTAGAATTTTCAACTGATTTTCTTGTAATTTTACATTTCAATATGGAAAAGCCAAAAAGAATTTTATTTTTAGACTTGATGCGTGTTTTGGCGCTATTCATGATGATTCAAGGTCACACGACCTATGATTTTTTAGACTTATCAATTAGAGAAGGAGGCAGTGCTGGTATCAAGCTCTGGACGAGTTTCAGAGGTTACACTGCACCATTTTTCATGCTAGTTTCAGGAGCTGTTTTTACTTTTTTAATGCTTTCACAAGAAAAACCTGATGGATCAAATCCAAGGGTAAAAGCTGGTGCAAAAAGAATCGTAACGTTGTTGTTTTGGGGTTACTTTTTAAATTTTCCTATTTATGTAGTTGGTAAAATTTTTACCAAAGATGGTCTAGATCAATTTTTGAATGTAGGCATCGCAGAGACATTAACGACCATATTTGGAGTTTCTATTATACTTTTGATTTACAAATCACTCACTGCAGAAAAGGAAGCTACTCGTCAAAGTTTACTAAAGCGAATTTTTAAAGAAGGAGCTTTAAAACACATCAATTTTAGAGAATCCCTATTCAATAAAGAATTTTTTCAAGAAGAAGAACGCAAGAAACGCCTTTATTCTTCCTTTTTCTATGGCGTACTAATTAGTATTCCTTTTTTAGTGATTTCAAATTTGTTGACAATTGAGGAAAAACAACGTGCACTTCGAGTAGATGTATTACACATCATTGCTGTTGGACTGCTGACGGTAATGTTTGTTTATTTTATTTCTCGACATATTAAAGGTATAATGGCGTTTTTATTTTTCGTTTTGATGATTGTGATCATTACTTCTTATCCGATGTTACATAACGTGGACTTATCAGAACTGCCTATTTTTGTAGCACCTTTCCTAAACGATTTTGGCACGAAATCCATGTTTCCTTTGACTCCATGGTTGGCTTATATTTTTGGTGGCGGTTTACTCGGTATTTGGCTTTCGGTCGAAATTAATAAGGAACATTTTCAGCAAGTAATTGGATTTAAGCTTGGTGCTATTGGTTTGGGTTTTTTGCTTTTATCTCGTTTAGGCAATCAATTTGAAATTTATTTATATGGTAGAAGTTATTTTTGGCATGATAGTCCAAATTTAATTTACCATAGGATTGGAGTTGTTTTGTGTGTTGGAGCTGTGATGGCTTTTCTAAGTTTGGTGGTAAAAGATTTACCTAAATTCATGAAGCAAATGAGTCGAAATACACTTTGGTTGTATGTCGGCCATTTAATAGTGATTTACCAAATAGTGAAGCCAATTATTGGTTATAACACGCGTTTTAGCTTACCGATTACAATTTTATGTGTCGTGATGATGTTTATACTCATGTACTTGCAAACGAGGATAATTATTTTTATACAAAGCAAAGGTGGTTACTTAGCATGGTTGAAAACTTGGGTTAAAAGGACGTAAAAATAGTTTTGCATTTAATTGCTGACAATCAGTCATTTCCAATCCCAAAAACAAATAATATTTTAGTGAAAAAATTTCTAGTTATTCAAACAGCCTTCTTAGGAGATGTAATCTTGGCAACGCCTGTTGTTTCTGAATTAGCTAGACTTTTCCCCGATAGCAGAATTGATATTTTAGTCCGCAAAGGCAATGAAACTTTACTCTCAAATAATCAAAAGATTAATGAAGTCTTGATTTTAGATAAAAAAGCACCTAAGTTTCAAACGTTAAAGATTTTACTAAAAAAAATTCGAGCCAATAAATATGATGAAGTAATCAATCTACATCGCTTCGCAAGTACAGGCATTTTGACAGCATTTTCAGGTGCAAAACACAAAGTAGGATTTGATAAAAATCCTTTTTCCTTTGCTTACTCAATAAAAATTAAGCATAGATTGACTGGAGAGCACGAAGTGCGAAGAAATTTAGCATGCCTTGCACATCTTGGAGCAGCATCAATGGTGAAACCAGAATTATTTCCAAGTGAAATTGATTTTCAGAAAGTGAAGCCATTCATGGAGCAAAAGTACTACTGTTTAGCTCCAGCTTCTGTTTGGTTCACAAAGCAATTGCCCATTTCGAAGTGGATTGAATTGGCTAGAATCCTTTCCAAATTGGGAAAAGTATATTTTATTGGTGGGCCGGGGGATAAAGATTTGTGTGATTCAATTATTGAAAAAGTAGAGGGTGACAGTTGCGAAAATGTCGCAGGAAATTTTTCTTTTTTAGAATCAGCAGTACTTATGAAAAATGCAAAGAGAAATTACGTAAATGATTCTGGACCAATGCATATTTGTTCAGCAATGAATGCTGCGACAACTGCTTTTTATTGTTCAACCATTCCTAGTTTTGGTTTCGGTCCGCTAGCCGACGATTCCGAAATTATCGAGACAGAACTTGAATTGACTTGCAGGCCGTGTGGTTTACATGGATTCAAAGCTTGCCCAAAAAGCCATTTTAATTGCGGAAATTCTGTTAATTTGAATGTTAAATTTTAATTAATTAACAATATTATTGACAATTTATTTTTTTTAAAACGCACGTTTTTAGTTTTTTACACTTATTGTCTTGTCATTGTCCTGAAAAATTGAAACTTTGAGTTCCTTAATTGCGTAAATTTGCAAACATTTAAAATTACGCTCTATCAAAAATTTTAAAATATACTTGTTACTGATGTTGCTCTCGCAGTCGAATTTTTTGTTTGCGCAACCACAAAACGAGCAGAAAGTTACTGCTACGATCAAGACCCTTCAAAAGATATTTGAAAATGAAGAATCGAGGCTTAGCCAAGAAAAACCAATTTCTCGGGATTCTTCAGTAATTACCTTTTTAAGTAAATTGACTATCCAACAAAAAGATTCTTCATATAGTTATGATAATTATTATGACGCGTATGAAAAATTGTTGAAGAAGCAAACTGGTTTAGCTATCAGTGGCGATGCAATTCAAAACTTCAATCAATCTCAAGTCGATCCGGAAGAAGGGATGCTTTTTAACAGAAGATATTCTGCAGGACTTGAATGGAACATCTTGAAAGATGGTTTTTTTGATTCTCGTTCACAGTTGAAAACACTTCCAGCTGAAAGAAATTATTTTAACCACTTAGCCAGCAATGAGTCTAAAGATGATTTTGGAGTTAAAATGAATGAATGTATTTATTGGTTTAATGAGCATAAAAAGAGTCTTTTAGTTGAAAGAGAAAGAATTCTAAATAGACAAATTAAATATTTAGAAGATCTATACTTTGCTAAAAAAATTGATAAGGAACGATTGTTGCGTTCTCAAACTAGAATTGCAGAAATCAATGGGATGAAAGGGATTTTTAATTCCTACAACCAACACATTGATTCAAAATTTGACAGTACCTTATTGGCAGCTGAAGTTCCATTATTTGATTTGAATTATGATTACTTTTTTGGGATTTTGAACTCTCAAGAATTGGCTGATTCAATGCGTTTGTTTTTAGAGGAAAATCTTTCGCGTCAAAATGCCTGGTACAATGACGTTAGATTAAAAACGTACGCAAAATATAATGTTTTCGATTTGTTAACTACTGATCCTGCATATAGAAGATTTTTTAGTGTGGGAGTATCAGTTGGCATTCCAATTCCTTTCACAAATAAAGAACAAACTGCAGTCAATAAATATAAATCACAAAAACAACTTTACACCCTCGACTCAGACCTTAAAAATCAAAGGATTGAACTCTTGAATTTAGCTTATGAATTCAGATATCAATTAAAGCAGTACATTGTTTTTCATCAAAAAAGAGTTTTGGCGAATGAAGCAATTCGGAGAGAACGCGTGAAAGCAAAAATGTTAGATGCTGATTTTAATCCACTTCATGGTTTAGAGTTGATTGATAATTTACTTCAAATTGATATTGAATTGCTGGATTTGAAACAGAATCTTTACATCAAATTGTTGAGAATTCACTCTAAACAAAATGAATTGCCTCTAGATTCGATGATTGTTCAATTGGATTTACCAAATTATTTTGATTTTGAAGATGAAACCCAAAGAGGAGTTTATGTTTGGAGTAAAGTATTTGAAACTCAAAACCCATCTTTTATTCATGAGTATATTGTTTACAATCAATTTGATGAGGCATACATTGCAGTTTCTGAAAACGATAAGTTAATCGCTTCTAAAACCACTTTGGCTAAGGCTTTAAACAAAAGTGAAATTGATGTTTATCCAATGATTGGTCAGAACAAATTGTTAGATTCAGATGATTTCAAAGGTGATTTAGAGGATCTTTTGAAACCTTTTAATGGATGGAAAGTCGCTGGTATTCATTTAGATATTGAACCACATGTTAGACCTGATTGGAAAACAAATAAAGCAGAATTGATGACCAGATATTCCCAAATAATAGATCAAGCTAAAGTTATTTGCGAAGCAAAAGGTTGGAAATTGTCGATTGATATTCCAATCAATATGGATACAGCACATGTAAATGCCATGTTCCCGAAAGTGGATATGATTAGGTTTATGTGCTATGAAAATGTAAAACAAGAGTATTTGGTTAGAAAGTTAAGTGCTTTTGCAGCAAACAATAACAAAGCCATGATCGATTTAAGAACAGAAGATTTCAAATCTAGAGATGAAATGGAACTTTTTGCTAAAGCTTTATACAAGGAAACAGGAATCAAAGCTTTCGGTTTTCACGATTTGTATAGGTTGATTGAGTTGGATAAAAAAACAATGATGGAAGATGAAAAACATTAACTTCAAAAGAAACGAATCAGTACTTAAAGGTCTTGAAATACAGACCAAAGGTAAAACAAAGGGTAAAGTCAATTGGGATAGAATCATTTATTTTGCGCTGTTGGTGGTCGTTTTAATTTTCTTTTTTAGGTATCTAATAAACGAAATGTTTTTCATTGAAGGAAATGGACAAGTTCGCTTTGAAAATATTTCTATCAGAAATACCGATGACTGCAGGGTAGTAGATATTTTTGTCACTGAAGGTGATGAAGTTAAAATTGGAGATTCTCTATTCAGCTATATTCCAGATGATGAAAATGCGGATGATAATAACGGTAACGGTTATGGTTCGGCTGGTTTTGCATTAAACTCCAAAAAGCAAGGCGACGTTTCATGGTCTGAAAAAGAAATTTTCAAAGTAAAGGAAGAAATTAAAGTGAATAATTTTTTAATTGCGGAAAAAGTTAAACTCAAAAATTTATATTCGGCCGAGCTTCAAAGAATTAGAAATGAAGTGATGTTAGATGTTTTGCCAAGAAATAAATTAGATGATCAATTGGCAAAAATCAATCAACTCAATTTTGACATTCAATCTTTAAGAGGAAAAACATCTATGCTTTCTGCAAGCATGAATCAATTGGAGGGAATGAAAAGAGATTTAAGTGCAACCACTACTTACGCTGGACAAGGTGCTGGTGGTGGTGGTGGCGGTGATGATTCAGGTCAGAAAGTTTTTTATTCTCCTCTCACAGGAACTGTTACTACGATCATGAAGAATGAATTTGAGGTAGCTCTGAAAAGTGAAGAAATTATGTCAATTCACAGACCAGAAAACATTTCGGTTAGAGGATTCTTTCAACAAGAAGATTTGGCTTCATTGAAGATTGGCGATAGGGTAGATCTTCATTTCCCAGACGGATCAGATGGTCGTGGAATTATCAAAAGATTTTATTTTGCTACTTATAGATTACCAGAAGAATTTCAAAAGAAATATGAACCAACGACTAGATCATTGACAGTTGATATTTATCCAGAGACAAAACATGATTTGAAACTTTGGAAAACATATTGGAAAATGGCAGTTAAAATCACTAAAACTAAATATTAATGGCCTTAGAGAACGTAAAAATAAATGCACTAAAGGGTACAATTAAGTATTCTAGCAGAACTTATGTTTATATTTCGGCAAGTCGAAAAATAAAGCTAGATAGTTCATCAACTTATGCTGGTATTATTATCGAAGGTAGAAATGTTGAGTTTGTGAGAATGGTCTTGAGAAGAATTCGTGGGAGTAACAATCCCGACGTTTACTTGAAGCCAGTATTTTTGATGAATGGTAATGCACACAAAGATCCTTTGGTGGCTAAATTGATTGACGGTATTCTAAATTCATTCGATCAAATTCCATTAATACATGATATTACGGAAGCAATCAATCAGCGAAAAACAGAATTGACTTTCATTAATTCAATTTCATTTGAAGCACAGGTACTTTCGAAATTGATGTGCTACATGTACACCCGTGACGAGAAAGAATTAGAGCCTGTACCTTACGCATTTTCAAGTACAAACTATTCATTTCCATTTTTGGCTTGTAATTATGAGCCACACGATGAGTTTCAAATATTTGATTTGTTACAAGTTGCGGTTAATGAAGGACTATTTTCAGCTGAATATTCAGATCGAGTTTATTTGTGTGCCAATTGTAAATCTTCGCACCTAAGCTATAGAGAAACTTGTACCAAATGTAATTCTACAAACACAGATTCATTTGATATTGTTCATCATTTTCCTTGTGCTTATGTGGGTCCAATTACAGATTTCACCAATGATTTAGATGATAAATTAAACTGCCCAAAGTGTTCTAAAACTTTGAAGCACATTGGTATTGATTATGATAAACCATCTGTGCTGCACATTTGTAAGAATTGTAATCACAGATTCCAAGATTTCAATGTGCGTGCTAAATGTATGAGTTGTACTCATGATAATCCAGTGGAACAACT
>JBIKJE010000064.1:0-18202 GCA_044361165.1 Crocinitomicaceae bacterium
GATTCTAAGAATAGAATGTGTGGTTTTAGTAAATCAATTTCGTCGTCTGCCCAAAGAATTTTCGCTTGCATTGCTTGTAATTTTTTAATTTTGATAAATTATTGACTCTAAATATATTCAATTGCGACCAATTCTCAACAGAAATAACAAGAAGAAAATCTTTAACGACCCAGTGTACGGTTTTATTACAGTTCCTGACGAGTTTATTTTCGATTTGATCGAACATCCGTTTTTTCAGCGTTTAAGAAGAATCAATCAGCTTGGATTGACGCATTTGGTTTATCCTGGCGCATTGCACACAAGGTTTCATCATGTGCTGGGCGCCATGCATTTAATGTCGCTGGCAGTCGCTACAATTCGCCGCAAAGGACATGAAATCACGGAAGAGGAGGAAAGAGCGGTTTTGATTGCGATTTTATTGCACGATATCGGTCACGGACCATTTAGCCATGCGTTGGAATATGACATCGTGAACAAAGTCAGTCACGAAGATATTTCTGGATTTTTCATTCAACGTTTGAGTCAAGAATTTGACGGAAAATTGGATTTAGCGCTGTTGGTTTTTCAAAATAAATATTCAAAAAAACCTTTCTTATATCAATTGGTTTCTAGTCAATTGGACATGGACCGAATGGATTATTTGAACCGCGATAGTTTTTATACCGGCGTCACAGAAGGTCAAATTGGTTCAGATCGCATCATCGAAATGCTGAATGTACATCAAGGAAATTTGGTGCTGGAAGAAAAAGCGATTTATTCGGTAGAGAAGTTTTTGGTGGCGCGTCGTTTCATGTATTGGCAAGTTTATTTGCACAAAACAGTAGTTTCGGCGGAATTTATGTTGATTCACATTTTGCGAAGAGCCAAAGAATTGATCATTAAAGGCGAGACTTTGTTTGCAAGTCCAGCGCTGATGTATTTTTTGACAAACAACATCGAACATGCAGATTTTATAGATAATCCACAGACTTTAGAAACTTTCGCACAATTGGATGATTTCGACATCATGTGTGCAGTAAAAGTTTGGCAAAATCATTCAGACAAAGTGCTTTCGCTTTTATCACAAAAATTGGTCAATAGAGATTTATTCAAAATTGAAGTTTCCAAAGAGCCATTTGGTCCTGATAGAATTTTATTGGAGAAAGAATTAGTCAGAGATAAATTTGGTTTAAATGATGATGAAGTAGATTTCTTTGTGTATTCAGAAATCTTGACAAACAATGCGTACAACCAAAACAAGCAAACAATCAATTTATTGATGAAAAACGGAGAAATTATCGATGCTTCCAAAGCTTCAGACAATTTAAATATTTCCGCATTGGCACAACCAGTGACAAAGTATTGCTTGTGTTATCCGGTTTGAGTTTAAAAATCAAAACTTTCTAAGAAAAGTTATTCTTCTAAATGACTAAATTAAGATTGTTTAAGGCGATTTAAAATCTGCGGGCTTAAATTCGAGGTTTTAGAGAATCGGCCTTGGAAGAAAGGTTTTTAAAGGTGCACTGAAAATGTAGACTTTTGGAGGAAGCTACGCAACGCTAGTGAAGTAGATCACCGAAAAATTCACATTTTCAGAAGCTTTTAAAATAAAGCGCTTGATGCAAAAATCTTATTTCGTGCGAAAAAATGCGCTTTAACTTGATGACTCAGCCTTGATTTTTGGGTTCGTTTTGATCAAGCAAAAGGAACAAAGAATTTAAGATGGACGATAATTCGCATAAAAAAACGGCTTTAGGTTTTCTAAAGCCGTTTTTTCGTTTTCAATAATCTTTATTTCAATATTTGAATTTTTTTCACAACTTGGTTGCTAGCATTAGAAATTCTTACTGTGTAATTTCCAGCTGCATAAGCTGATAAATTGATGTTTGTTTTCACATTCTCAACTTTCCAGCTTCCAACCAATCTACCCGCTTCGTCTCTCAATTCAATATCTTGATATTTCGAAAGATTTTCGCCCTCAATCGTCATCCAACCTTCGACTGGATTTGGATACAAAATCAATAAATCGTCGTTTTGTTGATCTTCAAGTCCTGCGCAACCACTTACGATGATTTGACCAGTGACAGATTTTGTACAACCATTTTGAGTTACTGAATAAGTAATCGTTGTGGTGCCAATTCCTGCAGTCGCTGGGTTGAAATTTGAACCTGATACACCTGTTCCAGAATAAGTTCCTCCTGCTGGTGCTCCTTGCGTCAAAGCAAATGCTGGATTGTAATTACATACCGTTGGAAGCGCTGAAAGTGCAGTGTTCGGCAAAGGATTTACGGTAATTGTTACACTTGCTGATGCTGTACAATTCGTAACTCCAGTTACTGAGTAAGTTGTCGTAGTCGTTGGTGAAACTGTAATTGAACTGGTAGTTTGTCCACCTGTCCAAGTGTAGCTTGAACCACCAGCGGCAGTCAATGTAGCACTTGATCCTGCACAAATCGTTGCATTTGCTGGATTTGAAGTCAAAGTAACGTTTTGATTTACCGTTGCAACTACAGCTGTTCTTGCTGAGGTACAACCAGAATTCGTTGCAGAAACATAGTAAGTTGTTGTTGCAGAAATAGACGGTGTTGTAAATGATGCACCTGTTCCAATGGATGCTCCACCTGTTGAAGCAGTAAACCAATTCAAGGTTCCAGCAGAAGCAGTTGCTGCTAAATTTACAGTTCCTGTGCCACATCTATTTCCAGGTGTCGTGCTCGCGACTGTTGGAGTTGGATTTACTGTCAAAACAACACCCGCAGAATTTGTTGTTCCACAATCATTGGTTGTAATACATCTGTATCTGTAAGTTGAAATAGCAGTTGTAGCACCTGTAATTGTTAATGAAGCAGTTGTTGTAGTTGAGTATGGCGCTGTATTCGTCAAATTTGTCCAACTAGTACCTCCATTTGTACTTACTTGCCATTGGTAGGAAGTAGCATCAGTCGAAGCAACTGTAAAAGAGGTGTTTGCACTAGCACAAATTGTAGAAGCTGTTGGTTGTGTTGAAATCGCAGGTGCCGAAGAACATCCTGATGAAATGTAAACACCGTAATCTTCTACATCACCAATTAAAAATGCTGAACCACAAGTTCTTTTTCCTGATGTAATGGTTGCTGCATCGCTCAAAACGCGCATTCTCAACAATGCATTTGTAACTGCTGTTGCTGGTATTGTAACGTTTGCTGAAAGTGTTGTTGTGGTAACAGTTGTTGTAGTACCAATAGCAACTGTTCCAGAATGAACCATTTCTCCTGGATTAGTAAATACTCCATCATTGTTGTAATCAATGTAAACTTCAAATCTTTGTGCGCCGCTTGGTCCAGCGTTTCCTGTGATTGAGAGATTGTAAGTACTTCCTGCTTGTACAATCGTATTGTCAGAACAAGTGAAATTTGTATAAGCAGTATTTGTATATTGGTCGGTTGAGTTATCAATCGTATTGAAAACCACTCGGCTCACAGTTTGGGCGTAATTTCCTGAATTGCTTGATGTTGGTGTGCATGCTGTTGAGGTACCACTGCTCAAAACAACAAAATCATTTTCAGTATGCGTGTCTGTTCCAGCCGCAGTTGTCACAGTCAAAGTAACATCGTAAGAACCAGGAACTGTAAAAGTCATTGTAGGATTTTGCAAAGTGGAAGTCAATACAGTTGCACCATTTGTAAAAGTCCAATTGAAAGTCATTCCTGACCAGTTTGTTTCAGGTAAAAATGTGTTTGGCACACATGCTGAAATATCTGTAAAAGTAACGGTTTGTCCAGAGCAAATAATTGAGTTACTTGTTTGGAAAGCCACAATTGGAGCTGAAACAGGCGTCAATGCTAAATTAGTTGTAGCAAAAAACGAAGCTCTTGGACCAGAACATGCTGCCAACGCTCTTGTTTTTTGATTTGCTGTAAACATATTTACACAATCATCAGAAGCATAGTCCATGTAATTTCTTGCAAAAAGAGCATTAGAAGAGTTTCCATCACAACTATTTGTTCCTGTCACATTACAATCACTTTGGCTTCTTCTGTGTCTTGGAATATCGCCACAGCAATCTCCTGCACCAGAACCACAACCATTTGCTTGACTTGGACATGAAGCTCCAGATCCATCTCCTTCAAAAGTATGGTATAGATTTAATGCGTGACCTAATTCATGCGTGGCGGTCATAGAAACACCAGAAGTAAAGTTACTAGCCAAAATGACTGCGCCATCGCTTGATGTTCCGTGTGAACTTGCAAAATATGCATAACCTTGTACACCTGCACCTCCATTGTTATTGTCCATTTCTGAAACCAAATAGATGTTGTAGTATTTTTGCTTATTCCAAGAGGCTGTTGCTTTCACTTGTGCATCTGTAATTCCATTAGAAGTTGAACTTTGCACACCTGAACTCATGTAGGTTGCATTGCTAGTCATGTCTACGCGCGTAATACCATTCGTGCAGTTTCCATTTGGGTCTCTTACAGCTAATGCAAATTCAATTTCTACATCTACACCATTTCCAAATCCACCAGTTCCAGGAGTTTTGCGGTATCGATCGTTTAAGTCTTTGATGGCATCACGAATTTTTTGATCACTGACGTTTGTTCCTACGCCAACAGCTTCTCCTTTGTGAAGTACATGAACAACCACAGGAATTCTATATTGTGCTGCGACTTTTGGAGTTGGAGAATTGGTAATATCTTGCACATATTGCTCAAATTCTTGCATCCTTGTGGCATACGCTGGGTCATTCATCATTTGATTGTGAATGGCGGCAGAACCACATTTTTCAGGAATGTTCTGATTTAAATTTATTGGATTAGCTGTTTGAGCATTTATATTTTGGGAGAGTGTAAAAAATGAAAATACAACAGCAATTGTTTTAAGGTTTATAAAACATTTCTTCATAGTTTGAAATTTTAAAATCTGTGAGGTTTTAGCGACTCACATAGTAATAGTTAATTTTTCTGGTACTAAAATTAACTTTTTTTATTAAAATTTCAAAAGATTATCAAAAATGATATTAACAAAAATTTCACAATTCAATTTATTGAAATCAGTGGCCTTATTTTATTAGTTAGAAAAAAGTGAATCTACAAATTCTTCTTTGTTGAACAATTGTAAGTCATCGATTCCTTCGCCAACGCCAATGTATTTTACTGGAATTTTCATTTGATCTGAAATTCCAATCACCACGCCACCTTTGGCAGTTCCATCAAGTTTGGTTATTGCCAATGCATTGATTTCTGTTGCGAGCATAAATTGTTTGGCTTGTTCGAATGCATTTTGTCCAGTAGAACCATCCAACACCAACAAAACTTCATGTGGAGCACCTGGAATTACTTTTTCCATCACTCTTCTCACTTTGCTCAATTCGTTCATCAAATTCACTTTGTTGTGCAATCTTCCTGCGGTGTCAATGATTACCACATCGGATCCTTGAGATTTGGCAGATTGCAATGTGTCGAAAGCAACTGACGCTGGATCTGCACCCATGCCCTGTTGTACGATAGGAACGCCAACTCTTTGTGACCAAATAATCAATTGATCAACAGCTGCTGCTCTAAATGTATCCGCTGCTCCTAAAACTACTTTTTTGTTTTGTTGCTTGAATTGATTCGCTAGTTTTCCGATGGTAGTCGTTTTTCCAACGCCATTCACACCAACAACCATAATTACGTGTGGATCACCATTGTGGTCTGGTAGTGAATAATCGTTTACACTGCTTTTGTCATTTTCAGCAAGTAATGCTGCAATTTCTTCTTTGAGAACATTGTTCAATTCATTTGTTCCCAAAACTTTGTCTCTGGCAACGCGTGCTTCAATTCTGTCAATGATTTTCAAGGTTGTTTCAACTCCTACGTCAGATGAAATCAAAATTTCTTCTAATTCATCCAAAACATCGGCATCAACTTTCGATTTTCCAACGATAGAACGCGTCAATTTAGTTAGAAAGCTTTGTTTTGTTTTCTCTAAACCCTTATCAAGCGTTTCTTTTTTTTCTTTTGAAAATAAATCGAAAAATGCCATGTTTTTTTATGCTAATTTGTTTGTAGTTGGTTGTAAAGGTAATTGATTTAATGCGGATTAAAAAATCTTCTATAATTGAAAAAAGCTTCCCAAATTAAAAGGAAGCTTTATATCAATATCAATTTTATAAAGAATTAGTTTTTGTCAAACCATTCTTTCACTTTGTCGTTGTGAACGATTTCTTCTTTGAAGGTAAAGTTACCAGTCTTAGCTGACTTAGACATTTTAATTACCTTTGTGTGCTCTTTTCCTCCTCCTTTTTGTAAGGATGCTACTACTTTCTTTGCCATAACAGATGGTTATTTAATTTCTTTATGAACTGTATATCTTTTAAGAATTGGATTAAATTTTTTAATCTCCATTCTCTCAGGTGTGTTTTTACGATTTTTTGTCGTAATGTAACGAGATGTACCAGGCATTCCTGTTTGTTTGTGCTCTGTACACTCTAATATAACCTGGATTCTATTTCCTTTACTTTTCTTTGCCATTTTCTTTAACTTTAGATTTTACCATTTCGCAATGGGACGAATCAGAATTTTATTTAAGATATCCTTTCTCGCGTGCTTCTTTCAAGCAAGCAGAAATTCCTTTCTTGTTAATATTTCTCAACGCTGAAGTTGAAATTTTCAACGTGATAAAGCTTTCATCTTCTGGGATGAAAAACTTTTTAGTAACTAAGTTCGGGTAAAACTTACGTTTTGTTTTTCTGTTTGAGTGAGAAACATTATTCCCAACCATTACTGACTTACCCGTTAATTGACAAACTCGTGACATCTTATTTTTTTATTTATCCTAATTCTAAAAGCGGGTGCAAAGGAAATCATTATTTCCTTAATACACAAGAATAATTTACTTTTTTTCTGTGTAAATGTTTAAAAGTACACATCGGAGTAAATTTAGAGATGCAAAAATAGTCATTTGTACGTTACGTTCTCTATTATCTCCTAAATTTAATTTCTTAGAAATCACTTTTTCTTTGCTTGCAACTGAAATCCAAATAGTTCCAACAGGAATTTCTTCTGTTCCTCCGTCAGGACCAGCAGTGCCAGATGTTGAGATGCAATAATCAACTCCCAACTTTTTCAATCCACCTAATGCCATTTCTGACACCGTTTCTTCACTCACGGCTCCAAATGTTTCAAGTGTATTTAATTGAACTCCAGCTATTAAGTTTTTTAATTGGTTGCTGTAAGTGACCAAACTTCCTTGAAAATAATCGGATGCACCTGGGATTTCAGTGATGTATTTCGCCAAACCTCCAGAAGTGCAACTTTCGACAGTTCCCAAGGTTTTTTGCTGTGATTTTAATAATTTTCCGACAACGCCATTTAAAGTTTCATTTTCTTCACCAAAAATGTACATCGGCATTCTTGCTTTCAATTCTTCAAAAAATACATCAATTTGTGGCGCGTCGATTTCTCCTTTCGATGAGGTGATTCTCAATTTCACCATTCCTGGAGAAGGCAAGTACGCTAATCCAAAACCTGCTTCTCGGATGCGATTTTCCCAATCAGCCATTTTATCGGCCAAATACGATTCGCCCAATCCTGTGGTCAAAATCGTGCGGTGATACAAAGCAGAAACTTGAAATCTTTGCTGAAATTTTTCCAACAAAAAGTCTTTCATCATGCCTTTCATTTCATAAGGAACACCCGGTAAACTCACCAAAATAGATCCGTTTTTTTCAAACCACATGCCTGAAGCCGTGCCGTGAAAATTATGAATGACTTCGCAAGATTTTGGCAAAGCTGCCTGTTGAGTATTGACATCCAACATTGGACGATTTTTGTTCTTGAAAATCGCTTCGATTCTTTGGAGGACTTCTGCGTTGATTTCTAGTGTCGTATCGAAATACTGACAAAGCGTGTGTTTGGTGATATCGTCTTTCGTTGGACCCAAACCGCCTGTTACAATTACCAATTCACTTCGGTGCATCGCTTGGTCGACCGCTTGCAAAATCGCTTCTTGATCATCCGCCACAGCAATTCCCCATTTGACCGGAATTCCAATCAGTGAAAGTTCTGCACCAATCCAAGATGCGTTGGTGTTGATCGTCTGACCAATCAATAATTCATCACCGATTGAAATTATTTCTGCTTGCATTGGTATTGTATTTGTTATAGAGTGCAAAAATATTGTAAGTTTGACGAAAATCTTTAGTAAAATGAGAAAAATAGCAAAAAATGTTTTAATAATTTCATCAGTTTGTATGATTGCTGCTTGTGAGGTTTTGGAAGATGCTGCCAATAAATTTCCAACTTCGACTTCAACGCCCGCTTTGTCTAACGGAGAAGTGGTTTCTGGATTGAAAGAAGCTTTGCAAATTGGAATCAAAAATTCTGTCAATTTAACTTCAGTGACAGATGGATTTTTTAAAAATAGTGCAATCAAATTGCCTTTTCCTGAAGATGCAATCAAAGTGAAGCAAAAAGCAATTGATTTGGGCATGGGAAGTCAAGTTGAAAAATTTGAATTGACTTTGAATCGCGCTGCAGAAGATGCAACCAAAGCTGCGTTGCCTATTTTTGCGGATGCGATTACCAATATGACGATTCAAGATGGTTTCAAAATCTTGAATGGGGGAGATGGCGCTGCAACTAAATATTTGAGAGACAATACGACAGCGAAATTAACGGCTGCTTTTGCTCCGAAGGTTGCTGAATCAATCAATAAAGTGAAATTGACGGAATATTGGAACCCGATCATCACCAAATACAACAGTGTGATGGCGATTACTGGTGGACAAAAAATGAATCCAGATTTGAATGCTTATGTGACTGAACGAGCGATTACAGGTTTATTTAAATTGGTTGAACAAGAAGAAAATAAAATCCGCAAAGACCCAATGGCGCGTGTAACTGATATTTTGGTGAAAGTGTTTGGAAGTATCACAGGCAAATAAAATCGAAAAATATGTATCCAAGTTCTGAGTTGGTTTTAAATAAAAATGGTCAAGTGTATCATTTGGGATTGTCTCCTGAGAATTTAGCTGATAAAGTTATTTTGGTCGGAGATCAAGACCGCGTAGCATTGATTTCTGCTTATTTTGATTCCATCGAACATCAATCGCATCACAGAGAATTCATTTGTCATACAGGAATGTATCAAGGCAAACGAATTTCTGTTTTGTCAACTGGAATTGGAACCGATAACATTGATATCGTGGTCAATGAATTGGATGCTTTGGTGAATATCGATTTGGAAAAGCGAATTGATTTACCAACAAAAACAGCCTTGACTTTGTTGCGAATCGGAACTTGTGGTATTTTGCAGCCAGAAATTCCGGTGCATGCTTACATTCTTTCGACACACGCTTTTGGCTTGGATAACATTGCGCATTTTTACGATGTTTCTTTCACTGATGAAGAATTGAAAATCAATGAATCGTTGATGAATCACTTGAATTTATCTCCAAAAATTCAACCTTACACGATTTCAGCAGATGAAAATTTGGTGAATGTATTGCGTTCTGAATTGACGCACGAAGGAATCACCGTTACAAGCAGTGGATTTTATGCGCCGCAAGGAAGAAAATTGCGTTTGCCTTTGGCGACACAGAATTTGAATGAAAATTTAACAGACTTTCGTTTCGACAACCGAAAAGTCACCAATTTTGAAATGGAAAGTTCAGCACTTTTTGTACTTGGAAAAAACCTTGGACATGCTTGTGCGACAATTTGTTTGGGCGTGGCGAATCGTCCGAATCAACAGTTTTCTCAAGGATATGAAAGTGAAATGAAAGAATTGGTGCAATACGTTTTAGACAGAATCTAATTCGCGATGTGCATCATTTTCATTGTTTGTTGATTGTCAGTTTTCAATTGGTAATAATAAACACCATTCGAAACTTTCGTAGAATCAAATCTCAGAATGTGTTGTCCTGGCTCAAAATTTTTGTCAGCAATCACTTCCACGCTGTTGTAGCTTTCATCTAAAATTTCAAACGAAACTTTTTTAGAATCCAACGAAGTGAAATAAAATTCCAACATTCCTTTGGCAGGATCTTGTTCTAGCGAATTCAACTCACAATACAACGCTTTGTTTGGAACGCCTTTGTTCATGTAACGAAGCAATCTTTTGTAAAGAATATAACCGACAATTACTGTGATTGAAGTGTACAAAACACCCAAAGCGATTTTGACAAAACTTAATCCGAGGAGAATGAGCATAATTTTATTTTTAGAGAGAAATAATACCTTCGATTAAACTGGCTTTTTCATATTTGGCGATGATTGAATCAACGTCGAGCATCAATTCTTTCGCGCTGATACTAATGTAAGTTCCTTGACTCGACGGATGCATCACAATTTGTGCGGTATCATCAAACAAAGCATTTGCCAAAGCGATTTTCTCGGGGTGATTTGGAACAATGAATTTAAAAAGGTAAACATTTGGCCACTCTAAAAGTTCCAATTGCTCCCTTAATTTACCAAACATGTCTTCCATTAGTACTTTTTGAACAGCAAAGATAATCGTTTCATTTCTTGAATGAGAATCTCGGGCGGATTGTTTTCAAGTTTTTTTAGTTGGTCGAAATTCGTTCCACCATTTTGGTTGAAGATTTTTATTCCTTCCAAGATTTCCATCGGATTTGGTTCTTTGGAAACAAGGATGTTAGCATCGATTTCGATTTCCGAAAACCAAATTTCAGCATTGCTTTTCTCTATTGCCAGCAGTTGATTCACCCAATGAATCGTTTCAAAAGCGTCGTTTGAATTAGAAATTCTGGTTTTCAATTGGTTTTTTTGCGCTTGAAAGTGCAAGTAACTCGACAAAACGTCGTCCTGAACAGGAATGAAATCTAAATCAATCTCCACCAATTCAAAGGTTTGATTATTCAAAAAGTTGTATGCCTTGCCGATTTTTTCTAATTTGGAAAGTTTTTTTTCATACAACTTGAAAATCGGTGTTTTGGAAAGAAAATATTGCTTGAATTCAAAGATTTTCTCTTCGTAAAGATCAATCAAATCTTCTTCATCAAAAGAATCTTCCAATTGAAATTCGTGCAAAGCTTCGGTTTTTGTCATTCACCTTCGCCTCTATTTCGGCGCATTTTGATGTTTAAAAATTCCACCAACAGCGCAAAAACCATCGCAAAATAAATGTAGCCTTTTGGAATGTGTTGACCGAAAGATTCAGCGACTAACAATACACCGATTGTGACCAAAAAAGCCAAAGCCAACATTTTGATTGTCGGTCTGTTATTGATGAATTCAGAAATTGGTTTCGCAAATAAAAGCATGATTAACATAGAAATAATCACTGCACCAAAAATAATCACCATTGGATGATTTTTTGGATCGTTGTGTCCAATTTCATTCGTCATTCCAATGGCTGTAATAATAGAATCAAAACTAAAAACGATGTCGATTAAAACAATTTGCAGAATGATGGCACTCATTTTTTGTTTGGTTTTCGCAGTTCCGTGTTCGGAACCTTTCACGCTGCTGTGCATTTCGATGGTACTTTTGTAAATCAAAAATAAACCTCCAGCGAGCAACACCAAACTTTGACCAGTAAATTCTTGATTAAATACTTCAAATAGCGGTTTGGTCATTCCCATGATGTAGGAAACAACGCTTAGAAGCATCAATCTCACCACCAAAGCCAAGGTTAAACCAACATTTCTAGCAAAACGCTTTTTTTCTTTAGGGAGTTTATCTGTGACAATGGAAATAAAAATGATGTTGTCAATTCCCAACACGATTTCAAGCAGTGTTAAAACGACCAAATAAAAAATACCTTCTCCAGAGAATAAAATTGAAAAATAATCCATGTTTTGTTTTGATATTTCACAAAAATAGAATTTAGTTCCGTTATTTCGTTGGATTAAAATGAGTTTATTTCCACAAAAAAAATCCCGCCAAGATTTTGACAGGATTTATAGTTTATGAAGAGTGTAAAATTCGAATTTTATTGCTTGTATGATTTTAAAAGAACCAAGGTCGCCATGTAAATCGTTTTGTCGCCTTCTGGCTGAGTCAAAGTCAATGTCGTGGCGTCTTCAGCGTCAGTAGAAACTTCATACTGATAAATTTTACCAGAAATTCCAGAGGTTGCATTGAAAGTGTAAGTCGTTTCACCTTCCGTACTTGTATTTTTAATATTGCTGAGTTTATAAACTTGCGAATCAGATACCAATCCATCAGTGAAAATATTGTGAATCAAATATCCATCAGCTAGAGAAACATTGTAAACTTCATTCACATCATAAGACATCAATTCATCGCCTTCCATGTACATTCCCAAATAGGTTTGCACCGTAAATGCTTTCGAGTTCAAACTTTGTGCATTGCCTGCAAAAGAAGTTAAAACCACCAATAATATTACCAAAAATGCGTTTGTTCTTTTCATCGTTTCACCATTTAAATTGTTGGACCAAACTTATGACAGTTTGCGCTCTTATCCTAATATTACAAGCTGATTTTTGTCACTTGCGGGTCAAAATACTACAAATGCATTATTTTGAGACCAAAGACTGGAGACGTTAGACTTAAGACTCGGGACAATTGACTGTCTAAATGTCTCATAGTCTGATTAATTTAAGTTTGGAAAGAAAGGTCCTCCCCCTCGGTCCCCCTCCAAAGGGGGAAGAGTGAAAATCTTTCGATTTTCTTAGTTGGAGAAACCTATAAATTTAAGGTAATTCGTTTTCCCCCTTTGGAGGGGGACTAAAGGGGGAGGAAAATCATTTTCCCTTTAAACTATAAACCACATGTTGAATCTGATTTCCAACGGCATCAATATTTTGAATGACATCTCCTTCTGTGAAACGAATCAATGTAAATCCCAAAGATTCAAGTTTTTGTTGCCGATAAGCATCATAATTCGCTTTTGAAAAATGAGAACTTCCATCAATTTCAACGATTAAACCAATTTCTTGCGCAAAGAAATCTACAATAAAATGGTCGATAGGTCTTTGTCTTTTGAATTTTACTCCTTGTTTATTTTTTGATAGAAGTGATTTCCAAATATATTTTTCAGCCCTCGAAACGGATTCTGTCCGAAGTTCGTGGGCAAAACTACGGAGGTCTTTTGAGTAAAAGTTGTTCATTGTAAAAGGTTTTTATTACTTAAATATAAGGAAAAATAATTAGAGTGAAACCAAGTTTAAAAAAGGTCCTCCCCCTCGCTCCCCCTCCAAAGGGGGAAGAATGAAAATCGAAAGATTTTCTGAATTGAATAAATTTACAAATTTAAGGCTATCCGTTTCCCCCTTTGGAGGGGGACTAAGGGGGAGGAAAAAACGAATATTTATGAATTAGCGACTCACCACCAACTTCTCCACCACAAACCCCTTACTCTCCAAATCCAAAACAGTCACAAAATAAATCCCATTCTCCACATCCAACACAAAACCATTCGCTTCCTTAGAAAAAACCTTCTCCTCAAAAACCAACTTCCCCTGCACATCGCGCACCTCAAGTTGGAGCGGTTTATCGCTTTTGATACCTTAAATGGAAAAATTCCCTTTACTCGGATTAGGAAAAACCCGCTCATTTTGTAATTCATTCTCTTCCAATCCAGCTCCACCGATGACAGTGACATGCACCACATGTTCAGTTTCTACGCCGTTGAACGTTTCTTCATTACAGAATTACAACCTCACTTTTTCAAAAAATGCATCCAATTCTTGGTCATTAATCGCTGAGGAAGTAAAAATCTCCATCAATTTCGGGCGTCCATCTTCTGCGTAAGTGTAAAAATCTGGCATTTGGTTTTCGATTTCTTCGATGCTTTTGGCGGAAGTGTATTCCACTTGAAATGCTTTGCAAATGTTTTCGGCAGAAAATTGGTGGTTGAAAACGAAAAAATCGTCCAATTCTGCCGTGCTTTTGGGTCCTGGGATGATTTTAAAAATACCACCTCCCGCATTGTTGATCATGAAAATGCGCAAATTGGGCGTCAACAAATGGTTCCAAAGCGCATTGCTGTCGTAGAAAAACGACATGTCGCCAGTGATGAGCGTGTGCCAAGTTTCAGGTTTCACAATGGCAGCGCCACAAGCAGTACTCGTGCTTCCGTCTATGCCACTCGTCCCGCGGTTACATCTGTAATGGATGCTTTTCACAGGGTCAAAAAGTTGACAATAGCGAATCACCGAACTGTTTGCCATGTGCAATTCCGAACTTTCTGGAATGAAATCAAGCACGGTGTTGAAAACGGTAATGTCGCTAAAAACAGCATTTTCAGCAAAAAACACCTGCGATTTATCTTGAATTAAATAATCTTTTTGTTTCCACATCAAGCCATAACGTGAATTGCCAGCGATTTCGAAATCCAAAATTTCTTTGAAAAATCGGTCTTCATCCATCGGAATCGTGTGGGTCAAAGATTGATAAGTGTCCATAAACAAAAAGTCGTAACCAATTTTGAAATGGGCTTTCGGCTGAAAAGTTCTCAAAAATGTTTTGATGCGTTTTGAAACCACAGCGCCACCAATCGTAATCAATAAATCGGGCGCAAAATCTGCTTTTTCTGCTTCTGAAATCGAATTCAAAGAACGGTCTATACAATGATTGAAAGCGCTACTCACCAAATTGGAAGTGTTTTCAACCAAAATGGCCACAGAAGAATCTTTCGCCAATTCACCCAAAAGTCTTTCTAAATTGGCATTTGGCGACATTTGACCACAAACAATCATTTTTTTGGAAGATTTTGACCAAATTTCTTTGATGGTTTCTCTTTGTCTGTGGTTCAATTTCGTGTCAGGTTCCAACGCGAAAATATTTTTGAAATCGCTATTTGAAATCGCCAATTCTGATTGGTTGTACAAAGGTTCTGAAAACGGCAAATTGATGTGCACAGGACCTTTCACCTTGCCAGTCGCCGCATGAAAAGCCGCAGAAAGTTCGCGCGATAAAAACCAATTCAAATCCTTGCTTCCTTCGTTTTCAGGAATCGTCACCGAATATCTGATGTGACTTTTGAAAACTTCGTCTTGCACGATTGTTTGTCCATCGCCTTGATCTACCCACGCTTGCGGTCTGTCGGCGGTAAAAACAATCATCGGAATTTGTTGGTAATATGCTTCAGCAATCGCAGGATAATAGTTGAGTGGGGCAGAACCAGAAGTGCATAAAATGCCAACTGGTTGATTCAATTGTTGCGCCATTCCGAGTGCGTAAAACGCGGCAGATCTTTCGTCTGGAACAACATGTGTTTGTATGTCAGGATGTTGATTGAAAGCAATAATCAAAGGCGCATTTCTAGATCCGGGAGAAATCACTACATGTTTCAATCCGAGTTCGATGCATTGTGAAAGTAAGATTTGTACTCCTTTTTTGGCGCTTGATAAAATAGTTTGTGAATTTGACATCTTTGTTTGCAAATTTGATGATGTAAAGTTAAAAAAGAATTGAGCAAAATGATTCACAGGTTTAAGTTTTGCTTTGAAATGTAAAACCGCACCAAAAGTTTCTTTTATTGACCAATTGATTTATTGCTGTTTTGTTATTTTTTGATTTTAAATTGATAAAATTTTAATTATTTGATTTTTAATGTTTTAAAATTATATTTCCCTTTAATTCTTCATTTATTTCCCTGAAATTTTAACTTTTTTTAAATAAATTTCAATCATTTTTAAACACTTGTTTAAATTAGTTGTTTAATTTTGTGACCAAATTAAAGAAACAATGAGTAAAGACACAACAACAGAAGCGAAAATCAAAGAAGCGGCTAAGAGGGTGTTTACTAATAAAGGTTTTTCTGGTTGTTCTTCAAGAGAAATCGCCAAAGAAGCCGGCATGAATGTCGCTTTAGTGAATTATTATTTTAGATCCAAAGAACAATTATTCAACGTTGTTTTTCACACAGTAATGGATGATTTCATGCTGTCGATGAAAGACGTTTTTAGAATGAAACAACCGTTGGAAACGAAAGTTCGATTGTTCATTGAAAGAGAATATGAATTTATCACCAAACATCCTGAAATTCCTGGATTTATCGTTTCAGAAATGAATCGTTGCGAAGTGGGTGATACCAACAAGCAATTCATCATGGACGAAATTGCTGAAACGGGGATTTTTGAAGAAATGCATCAAGCGCAAATCAGCGGAGAAATGAGAAAAATTGATTTGTTCAGTGCGACCTTGATTTTGATGAGTAATTGTCATTTTCCTTTCATCGCCAAAGGATTGATGCAAGAAATTCACCACATCGACGATGAGAAATATGCACAACAATTGGTTTTACACAAACAATATGTGATAGAAATGATGATTGGCTATTTATTTCCAGCCAAAAAGTGAATGTTAAACAAAGAATTAAAATTAGACTAGAATATATGAAAAAACAATGGCTCGGTTTGATGTTTGTACTCGGTACTTTTACCTTGTCGGCTCAGACGTTGGATTTAGAAACGTGCTTGCGCATGGCTGATACTGCCAATTTATCGCTCAGAAATGCGAGATTGGATGTAGCAATCAACGACAAGCAAATTGATGCGTACATGGCGGCACGATTGCCAAAATTGACTTTTACAGGAGATTACAAATACAATGCAATCATCCCAGGACAAGTTGTACCTGCTGCGTTTTTTGGCGGACAACCTGGAACTTATTCAACTGTTCAATTTGGTGTTCCTTACAACTTAAGTAATACTGTTCAATTGCAACAAATTGTGTACAATCCACAGGTAAATTATGGATTGACAGCCTTGGCGTTGAACCAAAAAGTGTTTGAAATTCAGCAGCGAATGACTGAACAAGAAATCAAACAACAAGTGGCAAGTACGTATTTCAATTTGCAAGCGATTTCAAAGCAAGTTTCATTTTTGAATGAAAACATCGAAAATGTAAACAAATTGATTGCCAACATGGAAAGCATGTATCGTCAAGAAATGATTATCAGAACTGAAGTGGACAAATTGAATATTTCTCGCTTGAGTTTGGTTAATTCTTTGCAAACCTTGAAGGCAACGCAAGAGCAATTGGAAGCCTTGTTGAAAATTTTGATTGGATACGACGCTTCACAAAAAATTGAATTGGCTTCAGATGATTTGGTTCAAAAATCAATTTTGGTAGATGGAACTGCGATCAATCGTCCGGAAATTGAATTGTTAGGAATTCAAATGGAATTAAACAAAGAAGAAAGAAAAGGAACGAATATGGCGTATTTGCCAAGTTTGTCATTCTACGCTGCTTATAATTATACGTACAATTTGAAACCAGAAGACGATTTTAGAACTGGAATCGAATCTGCTTTTTTAGGTTTCCGTCTAGATTGGACATTGTTTGATGGTATGGAAAAATACAACAAACAAAAAGTCAATGCTTTGACTAGAACTAAATTGGAAAATCAAAAAGAATTAGTTGAAAAGCAAATGAATATGGTGACTGAAAATGCCAGAAAACAAATTGATATTCAGGCAAACTCGTTGCAAATTTCTCAAGAACAATTGACTTTGGCGGATCGCGTCTATAAAATGACAGAGTCTCAGTTTAAACAAGGAACGGTAAGTTCAAATGATTTAATTACCGCAGAAAATAATTTACAACAAGCACAAACAAATGTGGTTTCAGCGTACGTTCAATTGCGTCAGGCAGAATTAACGTATTTGAAATCAATCGGAAACATAAAATAATTATTAGAAAATTAAAAATTTAAACACATATTAAAAAATGAACAAGCGTATAATTATAATCGGAATCTCAGCAGTTGCTTTAGTTGGATTGACTGTGATGAAATTGATGTCAAACAAACAAGCGGTTGAAAAGAAAATTTACATCCACGACATGGAAGCAGCTGTTTTGGTAGAAGCAACTTTGCCATCGATGCATACTTTTGAAAGCTCATTTTCTTTTTTGGGAACATTTGAACCAGTGCGTCAAAACACCATTGGATCTGATGCAAATGGAAAAATCATCAAATTGAATGTAGAAGAAGGAGATAAAGTTTCTCAAGGACAAATCATCGCGAAAGTGGACGACGAAATGCTACAATTGCAATTGCAAAACGCAGAAGTTTCTATCGAAGGTCAAAAAAATGATGACAACCGTTACAGCAACTTAGCGAAAGACAATGCAGTACCAGGCGTGCAAGTTGAGAAAACAAAATTGGGATTGCGTTCTGCTGAAATTCAAAAAAGACAAATCCAAAAACAATTGAAAAGCACCAATATTACAGCGCCTTTTTCAGGAGTAATCACCAAGAAAATGGTTGATTTAGGTTCTGTAATCGGAGCAGGTTCTCCTTTGGTTGAAATCACTGATATTTCCTC
>JBIKJE010000065.1:0-18103 GCA_044361165.1 Crocinitomicaceae bacterium
AGAAGAATCTCTAATTAAATGGTTTAAATTCAATTGATTTTCATTTGCTGGAAAAAACGTTTCTATCGATCTTTTTCCTGAAACCTCCACAAATTTATCTTTGAAAAAGCTATTCAATGGCAAACTGTTTTGTTGTGCCAACAAATAATTTGATGACAAAAAAACAAGCATTAAAACTGATTTCTTCAGATGTTGAATCATAAATCTTTCTTTTCCACGACAAAAATGATTAAGATTTTGCAATAATGTGGCTTTTCGCCTAACTTTCTTTGATTAAAAAATACAATTCGTACGCTTGTTTTTACTAATTACTGTCTTTTTATCTCAATTCCAACGTTTATTTGTTCATAATATAACAATGTCTAAAAATCATTGACTTCAAAAAATACTATCTTCGCCAAATATCAAAGAAAGAATGAAAGTAAATATCATCAATAAATCCAGCAATGAACTTCCTGAATATGAAACCATCGCTTCTGCAGGTTTGGATTTGAGGGCTTTTTTGTCAGAGAAAATGGTGTTGTTGCCGTTGGAAAGAAAGTTAGTAAAAACAGGTTTATTCATGGAAATTCCTGTTGGATATGAAGCACAAGTGCGTCCGAGAAGTGGTTTGGCTTTGAAAAACGGAATAACTGTCCTCAATTCTCCTGGCACAATAGACGCGGATTATCGGGGTGAAATTGGGGTGATTTTAATCAACCTTTCTCAAGATCCTTTTGAAATTCAATCAGGTGATCGCATTGCACAATTGGTTTTTGCTCAAGTTGAACAAGCTGAATGGCAATTAACAGATTCATTGAGCGAAACGAATCGCGGAGAAGGTGGATTCGGAAGTACTGGAAAAAATTAAAATATTCATATTGCAAATTTTGCATTTTAAACTACTAAGATGAAAGTAATCGTACCCATGGCTGGACGTGGTAGCCGCTTAAGACCACACACATTAACTGTTCCTAAACCTTTGGTTCCAGTTGGTGGAAAACCAATTGTACACCGTTTGGTGGAAGACATTGCTGCGGTTTGCAGTGAACCGATTGAAGAAATTGGTTTTGTTATTGGTGATTTTGGAAAAGAAATTGAAGATGAATTAATCAAAGTAGCAGAAAAATTAGGGGCCAAAGGTTCTATTTTCTATCAAGATAAACCACTAGGAACTGCTCACGCGGTTTTGTGTGCAAAAGAATTATTGGACGGTCCGGTTGTAGTCGCTTTCGCCGACACCTTGTTTAGAGCTGATTTCAAAATAGATCCAAATGCGGATGGAATTTTATGGGTGAAGCAAATCGAAGATCCTTCTGCTTTTGGTGTTGTGAAGTTGAACGACAATGGTGAAATCATTGATTTCGTTGAAAAACCACAAACATACGTTTCAGATTTAGCAATGATTGGAATTTATTACTTCAAACATGGGGAAGATTTGAAAACAGAATTGGACTACCTCATCGACAATGACGTCATCAAAAGCGGCGAATACCAATTGCCAGATGCTTTGCGTCGATTGACTGAAGCTGGAAAAAAATTCAAACCAGGCAAAGTAAATGAATGGTTGGATTGTGGAAACAAAGAAGTAACTGTTTTCACCAATCAACGTGTGTTGGAATTTGATTACGAGAAAAAAACACCGATGATTGACCCAACCTCAAAATTGATTAATTCCATTATAATCCCTCCTTGTTATATAGGTGAAAAAGTAATTTTGGAAAATTCTATTGTTGGTCCGCACGTTTCGCTTGGTAAAGGTTCTGTTGTAACAAATTCTATCATAAAAAACAGTATTTTGCAGAATTATTCGACCATTTCTGATGGCAATATTAAAAACTCAATGATAGGAAACCACGCTAAATATCATGGTTTGGCCCGAGATTTGAGTTTGAGCGATTATTCAATTATTGATTAAATGACAAATAAACTTTTCTCAATTATCATCATTTTAACGATTTCCGCAGCTTGTGGTTCGTTAAAAAAACCTAAAGAATCCAAAGGGTTTTCAAAGGCAGATTACCCGTATATTGAGAAATTTCACGAAGGTGTTCGTTTAAAACAACGTGGTCAGTTTAAAGAAGCGATTGAAGCTTTTGAATATTGTCAAAATATCAACCCAAATGATGATGCTGTGCAATACGCATTGTCGCAATTGTATTTGCAAACGCAACAAATGTCTAAATCGATGGTCGCCATTCAAAATGCATCTCGTTTAGACCCCAAAAATCAATGGTATTTGGAGGAAATTGCCTATATGAATTTCCAAAACAAAAATTACGCAGCAGCAGCAAAACAATTCCAAAAATTAACTGAGAAAGAACCTAAAAACGTCAACTGGTTGTTTTCTTACGCCGAATCATTGATGCGATCCAACGATGCTTCTGGCGCTATCAAGGTACTTGATAAATTGGAAGACCAAGTGGGCGTAAATTCGGAATTAACCATAGAAAAATTCAGACTTTATAGACAAATAAAACAAGACGAAAAAGGAATTGCTGAAATCAATAAAGCGCTGAAAGAAAATCCTAAAGATGTACAATTGTTGGCCAATTTAGTGGATTATTATTTCGAAAAAAATCAATCACAAAAAGCTTTTGACTATTTGATTTTACTGGCTGAAAGCGACCCAACAAATGGAAATGCGCAATTGGCTTTGGCTCAATATTATGACCAAAAAGGCGATCGTGCTTCTTCTTACATTGCGTTGAAAAAAGCTTTTGTTTGCGATGATATCAAAATCGACCAAAAGATGAAAATTCTGTTGTCGATGTATGATTCTCAGCCCAAACTTGATCCTGAAATGTTTGAATTGATTGCTGTCTTGTCGAACAAATATCCAGAAGAAGCGAAAGTTTATGCCATGGCGGGAGATTTTTATCTCAAAAATGAAAACGATTCAAAAGCGCTGGAAAACTTTCAAAAAGCGTTGGAATTTGACGAGTCTCGCTACGCTATTTGGGACCAAGTGTTGATCATGGAATATCAAATCCAAGACTTCAAAAGGTTGTATAAAGATAGCAAGCGTTGCTTAGAGCTTTTTCCTACATTGGTGAATGTTTATTTACTGCATGGCATTAGTTGTACACAAACCAAACAGTTTCAAGAATCAATTGAAACATTAAATTTAGGAATGGATTTAATAGTCAACGATTTGCCAATGAAAGCTGAATTTTTAGCGCAAAAAGGGGAAGCTTTTTTTAATTTGAAAAATTACAAAGAAGGAAAATCAAATTACGAAGAATCTTTAAAAATCAAACCGGATCAAATCCTCACTTTAAATAACTATGCCTATCACTTGGCTTTAGCAAAAATGGATTTGAACAATGCGGAAACAATGATTCAAAAAGTGCTCGTAAAATATCCAACTGAATCAAGATATTTAGACACTTACGGCTGGATTTTGTTCCAAAAAGGCCAGTTTAATGATGCAAAAACAAAATTTTCGGACGCTTTGAATATTAATCCAAACGACAAATTAATCAACGAACATTTAGGCGATGTTTCTTTCAAATTAAATAAAATTGCAGAAGCAGTAGAGTTTTGGAAAAAAGCGAAAGAATTGGGGGCAACCAATAAAAACTTAGACCAAAAAATTGAAAAGAAAATTTATTATGAGCCAGAATATTAGGTACTTTGCTGTCGGCACTTTTCTATCATTGTTTTTGATTTCTTGTTCTAAAAAACTGGTTATCATTAACCCAGAAAAATTAGACAGAAAAAAAACACCAGAATTGGTTCATACTTTGGACAGTCTGTTTTTATTACGACCAACATTTTTCTATTCTAAAATATCTACACAATTTCAGGATACCAATCAAAATGTTTCTTTTAAAACGTCCATACGTATGGTAAAAGACAGCGCAACAAACGCTTTGATAACCTATGCTGCAATTCCGATTTTCAACACGATGTTGACCAAAGATTCGTTGACCATTTTGAACAAAAGAAATAAATGCTATTCAAAATCAAAACTTTCTGCATTGAAAGACAATTTTGGGTATGATTTTGAATACAAAAACATCGAAGAAATAATTCTTGGTTTACCTATAGCCTACGACACCAATCAAAAGTACTTTCAAATCCACGATCCTTTCAATTACATTCTTTCGTCGCATCGCAAAAAAGAAATCAAACGCAATGATCGACCACGACCAAACCGCAGAAACGAAACGAATGATATTATTATCAAGTATTTCTTGACACCGGATGCCAAAGGTTTGAGAAAAATGGAAATTGAAAGTCCTGATGATTCAACACAAATTTTTGTGGATTATATTTCAAGAGAAATGGTCGACAACTTCAATGTGCCAAAGGAAGTTGTAGTAAATGTAAAAACACCAAGAAATAACATTTTGGTGAATCTTACGTACGATAAAATTGAAATAAATCAACCACAACCTTTGTTTCTGGTAATTCCCGAAAATTATGAAATTTGTGAGTAAAATATTGGTCTTTCTTTTTGTATTCAGTGTTGGTTTTTCCAACGCTCAAAAAAACAGCGATAAATTACGCAAAGAACAGGAACGCCTTGAAAAGAACATTAACAATACCAAATCACTTTTAAACAAAGCAAAAAGTTCTACGCAAGCTTCGTTAAATGAACTCAAATTAATTGACAATCAGGTTAAATCACGCGAAGAATTACTGTTGAATTTTGACAATCAAATCCGTGGCGCAGAATTGAAAATTGAACAGAAAGACCAACAAATTATTGATTTAGAAAAGAAGCTCAAAAAACTCAAAGAACAATACAAAAAACTGATTATTTACGCCTACAAACACCGAAGTAGAGAAGGTAAAATGATGTACATTTTCTCCGCATCTACTTATTTTGAAGCCCTGAAAAGGAATAAATATTTAGAAAAAATTGCGGAGATTCAGAAAAAACAAAAACTCATTATTCTTCAACACCAAGGTTTAATTACCAATGAGAAAAAATCTTTAGAAACAGAAAAAGAAAGAAAAATTCGCGTTGCTGAGGAGAAAAGAAAAGAAAAAGAAGCGATGTTGAAAGACAAAGTTGTTCAACTGAAAACACTCAACAAATTAAAAGGAGAAGAATCTGTTTTAATGGCCAATTTGAAAAAAGAAGAAAACAAAAAAGCCATTTTAAAACAAAAAATCAAAGAAGCAATCGATGCAGAAATTGCTGCTGCTGAAAAAGCGCGCAAAGAAAAAGAACGCAAAGAGAAAAAGGCAGAAGAAGCCAAAAACGCAAAGAAAACCAGTTCTAGTGGATCTTCAACAACGACAACACCAAAAGAAGTTGAAAAGAAAGCGGTAACAATCTCTGAAACGAAAGAATTAGCGCTCAACAAAGGTTTTGAAAACAACAAAGGAAGGCTTTTATGGCCTGTTGCTTCTGGCTCCATTACTGAAGGTTATGGAAAACATGCGCATCCAACGCTTCCTAACGTCACAACAAACAATAATGGTATCGATATTAGTGCGCCAAAATCAGCGCAAGTACGCGCAGTGTATGAAGGTGAAGTGACCAGTGTTTTATCCATTCCTGGCGCAGGAAAAGTGGTCATTATCAAACACGGAAATTACAGAACGGTTTACAGTAATTTGCAAGAATCGTATGTCAGTGTTGGTTCAAAGGTAAATACCAAACAATCGATTGGATCATTGTTAGCCATTGAAGGCGAATCACTTTCTGTAGCGCACTTTGAAATTCACTTGGTAGAAGAAGGACAAGTAATTCGCATCAATCCAAGTTTGTGGATTGCACATTAAGGCGTTTTCCTAAAAATTATTGAGCGCGTCCCAAAGTTCGGCAACAGGCAATCCCACAACATTGAAATAAGATCCTTCGATGCGTTCGATTCCTACAAATCCTATCCATTCTTGAATTCCGTAGGCTCCCGCCTTGTCAAAGGGTTTGTAATTTTCAATATAAAAGGAAATCATTTCAGGAGTTAAGGGCTTGAAAAAAACGTTTGTTGAAACGGAAAAAGAAACTTTTTTTTCCAGGCTTCTTAAATGAACGCCAGTTATTACTTCATGGCTCTTTCCCGCCAATTTTTGCAACATTTCTTTGGCGTTTTCTGGAGACGTTGGTTTCCCTAAAATTTCATCTTCAAGCAAAACAATTGTGTCAGAGGTAATTAAAATTTCTCCTTTATTTAATTCGTCAACCAATGCATTTGCTTTGATTTCAGCCAAAAAAACCGGAACCTCTTTTAAGGGAATTGTTGCTGGAAAATCTTCGTCAGTATCTTTCGTTCTAACTTCAAAATCAAAACCCATTCCCGCCAACAATTCTTGCCTGCGCGGAGATTTGGATCCCAATACCAATTGGAAACCGAATGTCTTTTTTTTCATGAACTATTTTGCTGGTGCTGTAGAGGCCATGTTTGGAGTAATCGCCGAATTTTCTAAATCACGGTCAAACATATACATTCCTCCTTTATCGCCGCCAATCAATTTTAATTTATCCAAAATTGTGCGTGCTTGTGCTTCTTCTTCTAATTGCTCAGCAACATACCATTGAACGAAATTGTGTGTTGTGTAATCTTTTTCTTGCAAACAAATGTCTACCAAATTATTGATACTTTCTGTTACAGCAATTTCATGTCTCAACAAAGATTCAAAAACACTTTCTAAATTATTGAATTCAACAGGTGGTTGCTCAATAAAAGGAATGACTGCTTTCCCGCCTCGCTCATTGATAAAGCGAACCAATTTCAACATGTGAAAACGCTCTTCATCCGATTGACCGTATAAAAACTGCGCTGTTCCGTTTAACCCTTGATTTTCTGACCAAGAAGCCATTGCTAAATAATATTGGGAAGATGAGCTTTCTTTTAAAACTTGCTCATTCAATGCTGCTTCAACTCTTGCGTTCATAATAATTCCTTTTGTACAAAGTTAAAACAAAATTTGTTTGGAAATGTTTTTCTCTTGTTTTCAAATAAATTCTATTGTGAAGCTTTGGTTAACATTCTTTCTTACAAAAATCTATCTCGTTTTTTTATCGTAATTTAGCCAAAGATTAAATATACAACATGGCTAAAAAAAAAGCTAAACACAACAAACCAAACAAATTCAAGGGAAGCTTAACCCACATTATTAGAAAGTTATACAACAAAAATCCTTCTAAAGAATACAGTGTCAAAGAAATTTGCGTGCATTTAAGTATCAAAGAAAGTGAACTCAGAAAACAAACCTATACTGTTTTAAAAGACCTTGTGAGCGCCGATTTTCTGCGTGAAACAAGTCATGGAACTTTTAAATTGAATCAAAATACCAAAACCGTTGAAGGTGAATTCCAAATGACACAACGTGGCGCTGGTTTTCTTTTAACTGATAAATGTGAATCTGATATTTACATAGCTCCGCAACATGTCAACCACGCGTTGAATGGTGATCGTGTGCGCGTCGCAATTACCAAAAAAACAGCGACAAAAACCGAAGGACAAATTGTTGAGGTTTTACACAGAGAACGTACTCAATTTGTAGGAACATTAGAACTGCATGATAAATTTGCATTCTTCATTCCTGACAATCAGAGAAATGGTGTTGATATTTACATTCCGAAAGAAAAAATCAACGGTGCAAAAACGCACGACAAAGTATTGGTAAGAATCACAGCATGGCCAAAATCTTCACAAAGTCCTTACGGAGAAGTAGTGGAAGTTTTAGGTGCGCACGGTTCAAACGATACCGAAATGTTGGGCATTTTGATCAATCAAGGTTTAGAAATTAAATTTCCTCAAGCAGTAATTGCTGCCGCTGAAAAAGTGACAATGGATTTAGATCCTGAGGAAGTTAAAAACAGACGAGATTTTAGAAGTGTTACTACACTTACAATAGATCCAGTTGATGCCAAAGATTTTGACGATGCCATTTCTATTCAATGGTTAGAAAACGGAAATGTTGAAATTGGTGTTCATATCGCCGATGTGAGTCACTACGTGCAACCAGGAACACCGATGGATGAAGAAGCATTGAAACGTTCAAATTCGGTTTATTTAGTAGATAGAGTAATTCCAATGTTGCCAGAACAATTGTCAAATATGGCGTGTTCTTTGCGTCCTAACGAAGATAAATTCAGTTTTTCTGCTGTTTTCGAAATGGACGAAAAAGGAAAAGTACTGAATCAATGGTTTGGAAAAACGGTGATTCATTCTAATCGTCGATTTACGTATGAACAAGCACAAGAAATTATCGAAGGTGCTGATGGAGATTTCAAAAAAGAAGTTTTATTCTTGGATAAAATAGCCAAAATCATGCGTAAAAAACGTTTGAAAGAAGGTGCCTTGAATATTGAATCTGAAGAAATGCGTTTTGAATTAGATGCTGCAGGAAATCCAACAAATGTGATTTTGAAGACATCCAAAGATGCTCATAAATTAGTAGAAGAATTTATGTTGTTAGCCAATAAAAAGGTGGCAACATTCATTACAAAACCAAATAACAAACAAGAAAAAATTCCATTCGTTTACCGTTGTCACGACAAACCAGACATTGAAAAAATCGCGCTTTTCAGGGTTTTTATTGACAAGTTTGGTTACGAATTAAATTACACCAGTCCGGATGAAATTTCAAAGGCAATCAATACCTTGCTAAACGACATCAAATCAACAGGTGAATACTCATTGATTCAAACAATGGCTATTCGCTCTATGGCGAAAGCAACTTATGAAACGGAAAATATCGGACATTACGGATTGGCTTTTCCATATTATACGCACTTCACCTCTCCTATTCGAAGATATGCTGATTTATTGGTACACAGAATTTTATTGGAGGAATTGACAACCAAACAACACCGTTATGGCGCTGATTTGAGTGATATGTGTAAACGTATTTCGAGAAACGAACGCAAAGCAACAGAAGCAGAAAGAGAATCAAATAAATACTTCCAAACCTTATTTATGAAAGAACGTGTTGGTGAAGAATTTGAAGGAACAGTTTCTGGAATTGCTGATTTTGGAATGTTTGTAAAAATGGACGAAAACCAATGTGAAGGAATGATTCCAATTTCTGAAATCCCGGGCGATCGTTTTTACTTTGATGCTGAAAAATACAAAATCGTAGGTCCAAGAACGGATATGGAATACAATTTTGGAGATAAAGTGAAAGTAAAGGTCAAAGAGGTGGATACAAGAAAACGACAAATCAATTTAGAATTAGTCGAATTTTAATTTTTACAAAAAACTCAATGATTCTATATCAGAAATTCAATGTTCAGAATGATGCACTCGAGTTGGGGCGTGTTTTGAACGAAAACAATATTGAATACAAACTAGAAGTGGGTAAACGTGGCTTTGATCCAGCTTTTGTTTTTGATGCTGAATATAGAATTTTATTGAATGAATCTGACTTTGAAAAAGCAAATAATTTATTTGTCTCTAATATTCCTGAAGATTATTATTTACTAACTTTTTCTGATGATGAATTATTAGAAATCATTACCAAACGAGATGAATGGAATGATTTCGATTTCAATTTGGCCCAAAAACTACTCAAAGAAAGGGACAAAGAAGTGAATCCAGAACTGGTGAAATTGCTGGAAAAACAACGTTTAGAATCTTTAAAAAAACCAGAAATAAGTCAAAAAACTTGGATTTATGCTGGATATATCTTGGGAGTAGTCAGTGGTTTACTCGGTTTGTTTATCGGACTAAGTTTAATGTCGAGTAAAAAAGTATTACCGAATGGAGAAAAAGTGTACAGCTACATCGAGTCTGATAGAAAACACGGTTTGTACATTGTAATTATTTCTTCTATCATGTTATTTGTTTCTTTAGGTGTTCAGCTTATTAGTAGCATCATGCTTCATTCCAGTGTTTTTTGAATAAAAAATCCCACTTCAAATGAAGCAGGATTTCAGTTTTTTTTAAAGTTTTTTATTAGATCAATTTGATTCTATTGTTTAAATCATCTCTATAGGAACCACCGATTGGAATTGGTTTTTTATCGTTTTCTAAATGTAAATTAGGGAATTCAATCGTTACTATTTTATCCAAACGAACAATAAATGAACGATGAATTCTTATAAAATCTTTCGTTCCCATTTTTTGCTCTATTTCCTTCATTGTTGAATGAATCGTATAGCGGGTTTCAGCAGTATTGATCACCACATAATCTTTCAATGCTTCAATAAATAAAATATTGTTGGTGTTCAATTTTATCAATTTACTATTTAACTTTACGAAAATAAAATCATCTTGATGAACCTTTTTATTTTCCTGCAATGCATTTAAATAATCCAATTCTTTTTCTATCTCACGTTCTTTCTGGTGTTTGTAAATCGCCATCTCAATCGTGGTGTGTAAATCTATTTCTTTGAACGGTTTGATAATATAACCATAAGGTTCAGAGATTTTTGCTTTATTTAAAGTTGCATCATCAGCATAAGCTGTCAAGAAAATAATTGGAATTTTTAATTCTCTTCGAATTATTTCGGCGGCTTCTACACCATTCATTTCTCCTTTAAGCATGATATCCATTAAAATTACATCTGGATGCTCAGAATTGGCTAATTCTATTGCTTTTTCACCTGTAGCCGCAGCTCCAACCACTTGGTATCCCAATTTAGTTAAGCTATGTTGAATATCCTTGGAGACGATGGATTCATCTTCAACTACAAGTACATTTATTTTTAACATAAAGTCTTCATTTTCTGCCCCAAAGATAAAAATTATTTTGTTCGCTTTTGGTTATAAATCAGTTATTTAGTGAAAATTTGTTTTTTTTATTAATTTTTTGATAATTTACTCTTCATATCTAATCGATTTATCACCGTCAATTGAAACTAATTTTCCTTTGTTGTAGCAGTATGAATGAATGAATACCCCTTCTTTGTTAAACGTTCTCCAGTCTCCTGTTTTTAAACCTTTTTTATACTTTCCTGACTTCATTATCTGTCCATTATTAAAATAAAAATAATGTTTACTTACAGGGATGTTGTTTTTAAATGTTCCTTTAAAACAAAGTGTTTTTTCTTTGTAAAAATGTTTCCATTCTCCTTCCATTGATCCCATTTTGAATAAACCACATTCAGTTAAATTATTTTTTTCATAAAACCAATTTCCGTCTTGTATGTCATTGATGTAATTTCCCTCTGCAATCCTATTTCCTAGAGAATCATATTCTACACTTAAACCTTCTCTTTTGCCACTGAGATAACTTTCTTTTCTTCTTATTTGACCATTGTTATGATACCAAATCCATTCTCCATCAATAATTCCTTTTCTATATTTTCCTTTTTGAATGGTTTTTCCTAACTCATTAAAATAAACCCACTCACCTATTTTTATTCCATTTTTATATTTGCCATAAGCTGATTTCTGCGTATTTGGATGAAAATAAGTCCATATACTATCATAAATACCACTAGATAAAATAAATCCTTTCGCTATCAGCGTATCAAACTTGTAAATTTCAGAACCAAGTAAATTTCCTAAAGAATCATAAAAAGATCCTACTCCATTTTTATAAGAACCTTGATAAGATTGAAAATGTGAAAGTTTTCCATTAGAAAAAAATGTCTGTTTGATATCAATTTCATTTTCAAAATCTACTTGCGAATTATTTTGAATTAATATTCCTTTTTCATTCCACTCTTTACAATTTCCTACTGTTTTGCCATTTTCATAAAAACATTCATTTTTTAACTTTCCATCAGGGTAAAAAGTTCTCCATAATCCTTTTTTTTGCTTTTTTGAATCAAACTGGTTAACTACTAGATTTGAAATTTTTTCATTATTGTTATAATTGATGGTTTCTATCAATCTCCCATCCTTTTCATCATAAATTTTTTCTACACCAGATTTTAAACCTTCTTCATAATTTGATTCTACGATTAACCTACCATTTTTGTAAACTTTTGAAATTCCAACCAAAGTGTCGTTTTTGTAGTAGTTTTCTAAAATTATTAGACCTGTAGAATCAAATTGTTGATAACGTCCATTTTTAAAATTTTGGGCATATTCTATCTCTTTTTCAATTTGACCTTTTTCGGAATAAAAAATCCATTTTCCTTCTGATTTTCCAGCAGTTTTTTCTCCTTCACTTTTAATTGTTCCAGATTCATAATAATTTTTCCAAACACCAACAGGCAAGCGGTTTTGAATGTTTCCTTCACTAGATAATTTACCAGAATTGTAATAGTATTTTTGGTGATAAATTGAGTCCGTTTTCTGAAGGTAGGCAAAGAAATTCAAAAAACAAAATATGACAGTCAATCCCTTTTTTAAATAATTAAAAGAAAAGATATTTTTAAAAAGATATTTATTTCTTTTATTATAGCTGTTCATACTGTTCACAAAAAAATTTAGTTTTTATTTGATTTCTGAGTTATTACCAAAATTAGTCATTTTATGAACATATCGATTATTTCTAAATAACTGTTTTTCTGTTAATATATGTCTTTATGAACAATACTGTTAATAACGCTAAATTGAATAACTTTTTATCCTTTTCATCGTGTAAAATTGTAGATAACTAGGTTTGTATTTTACTTAAAAATGAACCAAACTTTCTTAGGATTATTCAAATATGATTTGGTTTGTAATTATATGTGAATAATGCAAGCTTTTGTTTTAATTTTCTTTCAACCAATATTAACAATTTATAAACTTTTTGTGTTGAAATATTAATAAAATGAAGTCCATGTTTCCAAACAGTTAACAAAAAGTATAAACCTGATTTGTTTGCAATTTGTATCAATTGTTAATATCCATTACCTTTGGTCAAAAATCAAAAATATGCAACAAATAGTAATTCCCATCGGTTGTGATCACGCCGGATTTGAAATGAAGCAAACAATTATTAAACACCTGCAAGATAAGGGTTTTTCTGTAAATGATCAAGGATGTTTTTCTAATGATAGTATTGATTATGCTGATTACGCGCATCCAGTTGCTACATTGGTTGAAAATAATACTGGAATGAAAGGAATTTTGTTGTGTGGAAGTGGAAATGGAATTAGCATGACAGCAAACAAACACCAAGGTGTGCGAAGCGCTTTGTGTTGGACCAAAGAAATTGCTGAGTTGGCTAGACAACACAATGATGCAAATATTTTGACTTTACCTGCTCGTTTTATTTCTGAAGCAGAAGCATTAGAAATGGTTGATGTTTTTTTCTCTACAGAATTTGAGGGCGGAAGACACCAAAATAGAATTGATAAAATTCCTTGTAAATAGTCATTTATTATGTTTAAAAAACTGCTTGTTTATTGTTTTCTTTGTTTGAATTTTTACTCTTTTTCGCAAGATTTAAACGAATTTTACGTAAAAAAAATAGATACTGTTGATTTATTCAATAATTTAAATTATTTAGCTTCTAATAAATTACAAGGGAGAAAGACAGGACAAAAAGGACAAAAGAAAGCAGCTATTTTTATTGCAGCACAATTTAAGAAATCAGGTGTAGCTCCTTTTCCTGGAAAAGATTATTATCAAAAATTTAATTTGCTTCAAAAAAAGAAATCAGGAAGCATGACTTTTGAGAACAAGAATTATCATTTTCCGAAGGATTTTGGATTTAAAAGTTTGTATCAAAAGTTGGATTTTGATGTTAAATCAGTTTTTTATATTTCAGGAAAAGATCTCATTGCGACCAAAACGAATTTCAATAATGAATTTGTACTAATAGAGATTGAAGATATTCAATCATTCGATTTTGATCTAGTGGAAAATATTAGAACCAAAGGAGTTCTTTTTTTAGTGAATAATTACAAGGCTGATAATTATGAATCATTACAAACAAAAGATTTGGCAATGATTAAAGAAACAGTTAAGATTCCGATGATTTTTTTAAATAAGAAAAATCTTCCTTCTGCTTTTATTCAGTCTTTGATTTTGAATCAATCTAATAAATTTTCAATGAGTTTTCATTTGAATGGCAATGAAAAATTTAAGTCAACTGAAAATGTTATTGGTTTTATAGAAGGAAGCGATCCTGTTTTGAAAAATGAGGTGATAGTGATTAGTGCGCATTATGATCATTTAGGTGTTGAGAAAAGAAAAGTTTTCAATGGAGCAGATGACAATGGTTCAGGAACAACCGCGTTATTAGAAATTGCACAAGCTTTTCAAGAAGCAAAAAAGGATGGAAAAAATCCAAAAAGATCTATTTTATTTATTGCATTAACAGGTGAAGAAATGGGATTATTTGGATCATCCTATTATGTTTCGAATCCATGGGTTCCAATAAAAAACACCATTGCTGATATTAACATTGACATGATTGGTAGAACCTCTAATCCCAACGAAAAAGAAAACTTTTCAGTGTATGTAATTGGTTCAAATATGTTGAGCGATGATTTGCATAACGTACAAGAATTGGCCAATAAACAATACACCAAGTTGAATTTAGATTACATGTACAATGATGTAAACGAGCCTTTACGTCTCTATTATCGCTCAGATCACTTTAATTTTGCGAAAAATGGTATTCCAAGTGTTTTTTACTTTGGTGGATTTCATGATGATTATCACAAATCGACAGACGATATTGAAAGCATTAATTTTAAGAAAATAGAGCAGATTTCCAAAATGGTTTTTCACACAACTTGGATGCTGGGAAATGCAGAAAAACGTCCTGCGTTGAAGTAATTTATTTCAATAATTCTTGAATAAATAAATCCATATCTTTTACGTAGTCATCGTAAAGTTTTCCGGTTCCTGGACCGTTGAAACCTGTATGCACTCTTTTTACTTCACCGTCTCGTCCAATCACAATTGCTGTTGGAAATGACATAATTTCGTTTAACATCGAAAATTGTTCAGAAGCCAAACCTTTATCTGCAGAACCGCCAACTAGAAATTGGAAATCTAAATGGTGCCTTTCTTTTAGTAGTTTGATTTTATTTACTTTTCCTTCAAAATCATTTGGTGTTTCATAACCAACAGCGATTATTTCTAATCCTTTTTCATGGTATTTTGCGTACAATTCTTTGAAAAATTTGGTTTCATCCATGCAATTCGGACACCATGTTCCCATGATTTGAACAATAGTTACTTTGTTTTCAAACGCAGGATTTGGGAATAAAAAATCGGTTCCTTCCAAGGTTTTCATTTTGAAAGTAAAAGGTTCTTTTTTCACAACATACGTCAATGAATCTGGATTTCTAAGTTGAAACGTAGAATCATTTTTAGCGATCCAATTGGTTGAATAATGTTTCCCAGAATAAAACTTTCCTTGAATCGTTTCTGTTGAATCTAAATAGCCAGAGAAATGAAATGCGTGGCTTCCGTCGAAACAAGAAATTGTAAAATTCTTTCCAGTAACTGTTCCTTCTAAAAAGCGATAGTCTCCGGTTTCTGTTAAAAAAGTTCCTGTTATTTTATTTTCATGGCTTTTAAAAACACCAATTGCCATAGATTCATCTGCTGTGTTTGGATCAAATGTTGTTTTCCATCTACCACTGAAATCGTAATTATTTGTAGAAACAGTTTTTTCGGCTTCGCTGTAAATCGCCTTGAAAGGAATTTTATATTGATTTCCTTTGTTTAAATTTTTCCAATATCCAACGAGCAATTTTTTGTTTTCTATCTTGAATTTTAACGTGGAATGAAAATTTGGAAAATCTATCGTTACAGAATCATTTTCATAAACCAGTTGATTCAAAACAATTTTTTCTTCAGCATTGTGAATTGAGAAAACTAATTTTTTCTTTTGTTTTTCGATTTTCATTCTAAAAGGCAAGACGGTTTCTTTAGTTAACTGTAATGTTCCGCTCCATTTTCCAGATTGAATTTTAGATTGCGCATAAAGTCCGTTAATTGTACTTGTATAAAAGCTCAAAAACAAACTCAAAAAGAAAATAGTGGTTGATTTTAAAAACATCTTTAACTTTGATTCAGATGACGAAAATACTTTTTTTCTTTAAAATAATTATAGAATGCAACTTTTTAGAAAGAAATAATGTCTAATACTCAAGCAAGCGTTATGGATGACAACACTTTGGTTATAGAATGTGTTAAATGTAATCCCAAGGCTCAGCGATTGTTGTTTGATAAATTTGCTCCTAAAATGTTGACTGTTTGTTTGCGTTACGCTAAAGATACGACAGAAGCTGAAGATGTTTTGCAAGAAGGTTTTGTAAAAGTTTTTGGTAAGTTGTCGGACTTCAAAATGGAAGGCTCATTGGAGGGTTGGATTCGTAGGATTATGGTCAACACTTCTTTGGACTCAATTCGTAAAAACAAAAAATATTTGACTGACGCTAAATTGGAAGATGTAGATTATAAAGTAATGTCTTTAGAATCTGCTTCGGACCAACTTCAAGCGGAAGATTTGTTAAAACTAGTCCAATTATTGCCAGAAGGTTACAAAGTAGTTTTTAATCTTTTTGCCATTGAAGGTTACAGTCATAAAGAAATAGCAGATTTATTGGGTGTGAGTGAAAACACATCTAAATCACAATATTCGAGGGCAAGGGCTCATTTAAGAATGCAATTAGAAAAATTAGAAATTGAAAGATAAAGACTACATAAAAGATTTGTTTTCTGAGAAACTATCAAACCTCGAAGTTCCAGTAAGGAGCGATTTGTGGTCTGGTATTCAATCTCAAATAGGAAACACAGCCACTTCAACTGTGGTTGCAAAAGGCATCTCGTCTTCATTGAAATGGATGATTGGGATTGCTTCTTCTGTTGCGGTAATTGGAACTACAATTTGGATTGCTTCTTCTCCAGAAAAGAGCACGGAACAAAAACAGGTTCATATTGCTGAGAATAATGGAAACGAAGAATTAAAAAAAGAGACGAAAAACGGTGTAAAATTAGGTGTAACAAATAGACTTGATCGTGGAGCAAATGCGATACAAATAGAGCCTATCGTTCCTCAAGTAGAATTGCCATCAAATAATTATTTGGATGAATGGATTTCTAGAGAAAGACAACAGTATAATATAGATAATCTAAACAAGCAAATCACACCTCCCGCTGATGAAAATCGCGGAGTTGTAGACAACACAGGCATTACAGAACCTGTTAATTCAGCAAGTAATACTAATGTTACGCCAGATCCAATTGAAACTAAAACGTATGAAGATGGAAAGATAGAAGAGTTTTTCAATGTCTTCACACCAAATGGTGATGGAATGAACGACTATTTCTTCCTTAAGTCAGAGAATTTGAAAGATTTTACGATTCGTATTTTCAATGAACGCAATGAATTTGTTTTTCAATCTACCGATAAAGATTTTAAATGGTTTGGTCTAGATCCTGCTGGCAATATGGTTGAACCAGGTAACTATGGATATGTAATTTTCGCTACTGATTTGAATGGAAAGAGCATCAAAATGTTCAAAAGTTTGACAATCAAATAATTTTATTAGAAATAATTACTCCTGTATTTCTAAATTAAAGAGGTTTCATTTGAAGCCTCTTTTTTTTGTATTTATGAGTATAGAAACCCCGTTACTTGTTTTACGGGTTTTTTTGTTAAAATCTTATATTTTAAATCCTATACCAGCATTCATTTGAAGTCTAGTATTAGAGACTTCTGGTACGAAGATATATTTTATATTGCTATTTATTGAAAAATGGTCGGTTATAATATAATCAAATCCAGCTGTAGGAGCATACCCAAATTTACTAGCAGTAAACGGTTTGTCTAGATCTCCATCAGATAATTTGAAAATATAGTTACCTATCTCTATACCTAAATATGGTTTAAAGTCTTTTTTACCAAAGCTATACTCTATTATTCCCGTAATTGGTGTCGTTGAAAAACGATAGGGATTCATAGAAAAGTTCATGTTATTTTTCATTGTGTAGTATCCAAAACTTGCACCAACTCTAAATTTGGAAGTTAAATTGTATTTGAGGGTTAATGCGCCGCCCTTTTCAAGATTAGATGCGTTATCTGTTTGATAAATTCTTCCTGTTGTAATAAAAGCACTTAATTGTGAAAAAGAACTAAACGCAGCGAAAACCATTATAAAAAGTAAAAACTTTCTCATTTTTAAAAATATTTTTTATTATTATTAAAAACAAATGTAGTTTTTTAATCGTAATAAAATTAAAAAGGACATAAAAAAACCCGTAAATTACTTATTTACGGGTTTTTGAGGTCTCGAGCGGATTCGAACCGCTGTAGACGGTTTTGCAGACCGCTGCCTAACCGCTCGGCCACGAGACCAGAACGGATTGCA
>JBIKJE010000142.1:0-4863 GCA_044361165.1 Crocinitomicaceae bacterium
AAATACTTCATTTGAAGTGCAAAAAATGGTGATAAATTCATTCAAATTCGGTATTCAAATTGGGAATAATTTAAATGATTGTTATTCATCGCGTTAGATAGAATTACTTTTCCTCCCCCTTAATCCCCCTCCAAAGGGGGAAATGTTCAATATCAATTGTTTGTAAATCGATTTCGATTTTTTTTAAAATGAGGATTAGAGCTTAAATTTTCTTTTCAATTTACTTAAAATCAAAACGAAATGATAATTCTCCTTATCTTTAAACCATGATTTTATTTCCTCCGTGTAAGATAAATTTGGGATTACACATTCTCAATAAAAGGGCAGATGGTTACCACAATTTGGATACTTTGATGTATCAATTGCCGTTTACAGATGTGTTGGAAATTATTCCTTCGGAGACTTTTGTGTTTCAATCGTCTGGTTTGGAGATTCCTGGAGATGAAAATAATAATCTCTGCATCAAAGCCTTTGAGTTGATTCGTTCGCAATATGAGATTCCAAATGTGACGATTCACTTGCACAAAATCATCCCGATGGGCGGTGGTTTGGGCGGCGGTTCTTCTAACGCTTCTGCGGTTTTGAAAGGATTGAATGCGCTTTTCAATTTGAATTTACCAACTGAAATATTGCAAAATTTAGCTGCACAATTAGGCAGTGATTGTCCCTTGTTTATCAAAGAAAATCCACAAATTGCGCAGGGTAGAGGGGAGATTTTGTCTGATTTTGAATTAGATTTATCGCCATATTATTTAAAATTGGTAAACGTTGGTATTCATGTCAGCACCAAAGAAGCATTCTCCAAAGTACAGTTCTACGACCATTTTCAATCAGTTGTAGACATCGTTTCACATCCGGTTGAACGTTGGAAAAATTTACTGAAAAATGATTTCGAAAATTCTGTTTTTGAATATCATCCAAGTTTGATTGAAGTGAAACAAAAACTGTACGACGAAGGTGCAATCTACGCTTCTATGTCGGGCAGTGGTTCCACAATGTACGCGATTTATGAGATTGAGCCTAGTTTGACTTTCCACCAAGATTCTACGGTTTTTGAGAAGATATTGAAGCTTTGATTGCTAGATTGTTGGATTATTGGATTGTTAGATTATTAGAACTTATATTTAACGTTTACTTGATAGTTTGATTGGCTTTCTAATAAACCTTTCTATAATAATCCGTGCATCCGTGTCTTTTTTTAGATTGTTGGATTGTTAGAATGCAAATTTAGCACTAAGCTTAAGGATTTATCATCTGTCTAATTATTTAAATATTCAATAAAATCCGTGCATCCGTGGCAAAAAATCTACCTTTGAATAACCAACTTCCTAAATTCAATTCTCTCAGAATCGTTTATCAGTATTTTCACAAAATAAACGCCATTTCCTGTTTCTAAATTGAAATTCACTTTACTTTGAACAACATTTAGATTTGAATTTTCATAAACAATTCGTCCATTTGCATCCAAGACAATCAAATCAATTTTTGAAATATTTTCATCTTGAAAATGCAAAGTAAAAGCATCTTTTCCTGGATTTGGATATAAAATAATTTCATTCGCTGATGTCAATTCTTCTATGCCTGAAATGCTGTTTGGATTGTGTTCAAAATGCATCAGTCCGCCTAAATCACCACCCACAAAAAGGTTTAATTTGCCATTTTGGTCAATGTCATTGACATAGAAAGAACTGTAACTTTCGACATGAATTCCTCTAAATTCATCAGAAACCAAATTGAAAGTTTCGCCAGAATTCAAATGATTGTCGATTCCGTTGTAATAATGACATTTTCCGTCTATTCCGCCTAAAAATAGGTGCGTTGTGTCGTTGTACCTAAAAAAATGTGGCGAAGCATAACCTTCTGGAGTTGTAGGTGAAATATCAATACCTCCCAATGTATCATTGATTAAACTAAACAAAGGATTGGTCGCATTTCCAACATTTTTATAATACATCAATTCACCTGTTTTTTTGCCTAAAATCAAATCCAACAAACCATCATTATCTAAATCAAATAATTGAGGAAAGCAATAGGAACTTGTCGTAATCACATTTCCTAGATTGTCTGTGTAATTTTGGACTGGTGCAGCAAATTGTGCAGCAACGCCTGAAGAAGCAATATTTTGGTAGTAAACTACGGTTCCATTTTCTAGTCCTAGAAATAAGTCTTTGTCGCCATCACTGTCGATATCACCAAAAGTAGGAACAGTTCTTAATCCAAAAGATTGTGCTAATAAGTTCAGGTAATTGTTTTCTACAAAAGTGAAAAATGGGGAAGAAGGCGTTCCCGTATTTCGGTAATGACTCAAAGCACTTTCTTTCAGCAAAGGATCTTTGTAACGGTAAAAATTGGCTACCAACAAATCTTCTTTTCCGTCGCCATTTTGGTCAAAAAATACAGGAATTGAACCGACACCATTTTCAATCATTTCCTCTTGTAAAAAACTTTTGGATTTAAAGGTGAAATTAGGCAATTCATTTGTTCCCAAATTTTTGTAGTACAAGATTCCTTTTTCATTTTGAGAAACGCCCTTTGCATTAGCTCCAATAACGAGGTCTTTGATTTGGTCATGGTCCACATCGACATAAAAAGTAGCGGGAAAAAGTGTGAGCGAAGCCGGCGTAGTATTGCTCGGAAAATTTTCATCTTGTGAAATCATGGCTGAATTTGTGTTGGGCGCCGTTCCTCCGTTGACAACCAAAACCAGATTATCATGAGAAACATCTCCCAAAACTAAATCATAAACGCCAGAATTATCGATATCAATAGCTAGGATTGTCGAGCCTGCGTGGCGTTTTTCTAGTTTTCCTATTTCGGACTGAAACAGACCATCATTTCCACTTGATTTTTGTGGATCGACCACATTTGGTGCACTGCATGGGGTAGTTGGGTCATTTAATATCAGGGAATTGTTGTTTGGATCTTCAGAAAATTTCCCCCAACATTCATTTTTCAACACAAAAACCAATGAATCGTTGTGTCCATACAATTCCATACTTTGATTTTGGTGATATTCAATTCTTTGCCCAGAAATACTGAAAGTCAAAATGTCGATATCTGAATCAAAATCTACATCAACATAAGCAGGAATGTCGCTTGAACTAACATATAAATTTGAAAAACTTCCGACGTAATCAGAGTATAAAAGGTTGTAAATCAATTCCCATTGTAGGCCGTTGGTGGCATTTCCAATGTTACGGTAAACTTTTACTCCACCAATTCCATAGGTAAATAAATCGTTTTTCCCGTCACCGTCGTAGTCCAATAAAGCGGCTCTATTTTTAGTGTCTGAAGGAAAATAAGTGTATGCATTTTGGACAAATTTATATTGAGGAGTTCCATTGACTGAAACTGTTTCAAAAAGTCTGATATTGTCTTTACTGCGGTCAAAAATGAATAAATCCATGTCACCATCAAAATCAAAGTCGATGTCAGAAACTTGCACATAATTTAAACCGCCCGCCCAAGGAAAAAGTAAAGTATCGTTTCCAATTTTCACAGGAATAGCATCGTTGTAATCAAATTTGAATTGACTAAAAGCATTTATTTGAAATAAAAATAAAATTCCAACAAGGAGAAAACGCATAATATCGATTGTTTATATGGGGAAAGACGTAAATTTTGCTCACAAGGTTTACCAGTTCGAAATTAAGGAATATAAAATAAAAACTACTATTTTTGTCGCAAAATCAATTCAATTATGGTGAAATTTTTGTTCAATTTGGTGTTTTGTTTGATGATTGGTCTTTCGTGGGCACAAAACGAAACAAGCGTTCTTTTTATTGGCAATAGTTTTACTTTTATGAATAGTATGCCGTTTATGTTCAGGGATATAGCTGAATCACAAGGCAAAAAAGTTTTCGTGGATACAGTGGTTGAAGGCGGTAAAGACTTTGATTATCATGCCCACAGTGAAGAAACTTACAGAGCAATAAAATCGAGAAAATGGGACTATGTAATCATTCAAGGTCACAGCAATGAATTGGCTCAACCAGAGTCTATTGTAAACAAAAAGAGTTTGCCTTTTGCCAAACAAATAGTTGACAGTATTCAAGGAAATAGTTCTTGTACACAAGTGGTTTTGTATATGACTTGGGGTTATAAAAATGGAAATCCAAAGTGGAGTGCAGTGGCAAATTATGATTCCATGCAAATGCGAATTACAAATCAATACATGCGTTTTGCAGATTTATTGAATGCGCGCATTGCTCCAGTTGGGGAAGTTTGGAAAACCATTCGAAAAAACTATGCTGGTTTAAATTTGTATCATCCGGACAACATTCATCCAAGTTTTGAAGGATCTTATTTGATTTCAAGTACATTTTATACTGCCATTTTTGGAGAATCTCCAATTGATAACAATGCCATTATTCCTTTGTCTCCAGATGTCAGACAGATTATAGAATCAAACGTTGCTCAAGTAGTATTGAATAATTTAAATCAATGGCGTTTTGTGCAAAAATCAACGCAATTAAAAGCAGGTTTTGATTTGGTAATCAATGGGAAAGATTTGAAAGCTTACAATACTTCTGAAAATGCTTCCTGGACAGAATGGAATTTTGGTGATGGACAGATATCCAGTGAAGAAAACCCCATTCATACCTATAATTCTTCCGGAACTTATCAAATAATTCAGAAAGTCAATATGCATTGCAAATCGATTGAATTGATGAGAACCATCGAAATTCGATAAAAGGAAAAAACCAAGATTATTTGACAGAAAAGAACATTTTTTTGGTCGAATGTTAACAAATCACAAATATTAAACTTAATTTCACTCTCAATTTTAAAATAACTTAACTATGAATTTTGTAAAATTCAGATTATCAGTTGTTTGTTTTGTTTTTTTAGCGTTTTTCACCA
>JBIKJE010000143.1:0-4861 GCA_044361165.1 Crocinitomicaceae bacterium
GCCAAATTACCAGCTTCCTCCAGATCCGCCGCCGCCGAAACTTCCTCCGCCAAAGCCTCCGAATCCTCCAGATGAACCGCCACCGAATCCGCCGCCTGATCGTCCACCGCCACCAAATCCGCCTAAAGCGCCAAACCAAATTGCATTAGAACCCATCGTCATTCCTCGACCACCGCGTCCGCCTTTGTTGCTTTTAAACATGATAAAAACAAAGACAATGATGAAAATCAAAACAAAAATCACTTTGATGATTTCAAACTTCTTTCCTTTTTCACCGTATTTTTTGGAATTGTATTCGCCTTTTGCTAAAGACATTAAAACATCAGTCGTTTTATTTAATCCTTCGTAAAAATTACCTTCTTTAAAATTTGGCAATAATTCTCTGTCTTCAATTTGTCTGCAAGTAGCATCAGGAATTGCCCCATCTAAACCTTTTCCTGTAGCAATAAAATATTTTCTTTCTCCTTTTCCGCCTGTTGGTTTGATCAAAATTACAATTCCATTGTCTTCTTTTTCTTGTCCAACCTGCCATTTATCGCCCAATTCATAGGCGTATTCTGCAGGCTCAAAATCTGCCAAATCGTCCACAATCACAATGACAATTTGGTTGGAAGTTTCCCTGGCGAAATTTTCCAATTTAGTTTCCAACGCATCAGCCTCAGGCCCGCTGATGAATTCAGGCATTTCCTTAGACAAATTGTTCACCAATCTTGGTGGATTGGGTCTTTCCGGAATTCCATTTTGCGCAACAACGTTTATTGTAGCAACTAAAGAAACAAAAAGTGCGAAAAAGTATTTTTTAAACATGGGATATTTTTTATCAAATTTATTCCTGAAAGGAAATTTCATTGCTCAATTCGTTGGTGTCATCCGCTTCATGTGGAAAATTGGCTTTTAATTTTTCTCCTGCCATTTTGATTCCATCAGACAATCCTTTTACAAAATCATTTTGCTTGAAATGTTGGGTCATCGTTTCTCTAATATTGTCCCAAAAATCTGTAGGAACAACATTATTGATTCCTTCATCGCCAATGATTGCAAACTTTCTGTCTTCCACAGCCAAATAGAACAAAACGCCATTTCTCAATGCAGTTTCATGCATTTTCAATTTACCGAAAACTTCGATGGCGTGCGCTTTCACATCTTCAGCACATTTAGCGTCAATGTGTAAACGAATTTCACCTGAAGTGTTTAATTCTGCTTCTGCAATGGCTTCTTGAATGGATTTTTTGTCAGATTCAGAAAAGAAATTTTTAATTCCCATGTTGGAAAAAATTAAATCATCCGACCCAAAAAATTGAATCGGATGATAGTTTAAATTTTATATTAAAATGCGACAGTAGGAGCAACCTCAGTTCCAGCAGTAGCTTTGAAACCTTCTTTCTTAGGGAAAGTTGAGCTATTCAAGAACATAGAGTTAAAGAAACCTCTGATGTGTGCATTGTATTGTTTAACAGCTTTGTTGTAATCAGCACGTGCTTTCACAATTCTGTTTTCTGTTCCTTCCAATTGTGCTTGCAAAACTTGGAAATTCTCAGTTGATCTAATTTGCGGATAAGCTTCAAACGCCAAATTGATTGCCGTATTGATTTTTTTGCCCATCATTTCCATGTCTTCTGGCGTTTTTGCATTTACAATTCCTGCACGCGCTTCAGTAACACCTTGCAAAATTCCTTTTTCATTGGCAGCAGCACCTTTAACTGTGGCAACCAATTGAGGAACTAAATCCGCTCTTCTTTGGTATTGCGCACCAACGTTTGACCATTGCTCGTCAACTACTTCTTGGTAAGAAATTGCTTTGTTGTAAGAATTTCTGTACGTCATAAAAAGGATCAAAACTAATGCTACAATCGATCCAATGATAATATAAGATTTTTTCATCTTTCTAAATTTTTAATAAAAATACGATTTATTTTGTCAAATTGCATACCAGCGATAAATTGCTGACAAATTGTCGTTTAATGTTAAAATTCGCCAATTTCTTTTCGCTGAATTTTAGTCGTTTAGAAATTGAACTGCACTTTGAAGAATGTTTCCTTCTGCATAATATTTCAAGGAATGTTTTTTACCCATCCAAGTCATATTTTCAAATTTTAAAGTTGATTTTGGATATTTTTTGTTGAATAATTGTTGCAATTTTTCGATTTCATTTTGATGATTACAGCCCAATGTAGTATTTCCATAATTCACGCAACCAGGACCAAAAAGTCCCATTTTACTGTCTTTTTTGCGCAAAGCGAAATCCTTTTCATTGTATAAAATGTACCAACTGTAATTGTCCTTTTCTTTGAAATTTAATGTTGTATTTCTGTTCCAATAATTTTCAAAACTCTCGATTCCTCCAATGGCTGGCGCAATTAAACAAACACGAATGTCTTTTTGATGAGGCGTTTGAAAGTCATTTTGCTTCAAATTGAAAAGGGTAGAAGCAACGACTTTTGAACCCAAGCTGTGACCTATGAAATTGATGTGTTCATTTTTAACTTGATTTACAATTTTTCGCAAGGCGATTCCAACATTCGGTGCATGAATTTGGGCATTTTCAAATTGAGAGAATAAATATGCGTTTCTTTTTTTATCAAAAACTGAAAAACAACAATCGTACGTTCCATCCCAATAGACTTCAACAAAATGAGATTTTAGTCCAAGAGAATCTGTGGTTTTTTTCAGTAAATCAAATTCAATGACTGAGGTTACTGTTCCTTCAGGCGCTTCAAAACTTTTGCGATATCCATGAACTAAGAAAGTAACTGAATGCGAATTTATTTGTTTAATTTTTCCTGCGATTCGACTTGAGATAGAGTCATTCAATTGGTTGATATTGAATTCATTTATCGGAAGATTAATTCCATAAAATTTACAAATTTCAGTCAGCTGAATTGGATGCGTTTGATACCAATTATTTAAATTATGGTTACAGTTTTGAAGTGCAGAATCTGCAATATAATAATCAGGATAAATATTTCCCTCTTGGTCAAAACACAGTGAAAATGGATGTTGTTCCAAATTTCTTTCACCAAAATATACATGTTGTGCTTGCAAACTGGATGAAATAAAAAAGAGAAAGTAGATAAAAAAAAGATTCTTTATTACGATACTTTTTGATGGAAGCATTCTCACTAATATTAGGATTGAGATGCACAATTGGCGCAAATTCCAGTTGCAGTTAATTGTAAGTTTTTTAGCTGATATCCAACAGGAATTGGAACAATCACTTCATGGTGAATACATTCCACTTTTTCACACTGGGTGCATTGAAAATGCAAGTGATTGTGGGCATGAGAAGATTTGCAACCATTGCAAAGTGCATAAAATGATTTCCCATTTTCGCCCATGATTTTGTGAATCAAACCGTCTTCTTCAAAACTTTTCAAAATTCTGTAAATAGTCACGCGATCCATCGAACCTTGCAACGCTTCTTCAATCATGTCATGACTCATTGCTTGCTCATTTTCGTGGAAAAATTCCAAGACTTTTTTCTTTGAAACAGTTTGTCTTTTTTTGATCATGATTGAAAAATTAACTTCACAAATATAAGGTTTGTTGCTTGAAATTCCTGAATTTTATGCGTTTTGCATCAACTTTTCTAACATAAAATAAGCACGTTCGATGCGTTTGTCCACATTTTTGACTTGGTCAACATAGTACAAAACATACCGTCTTTTTCCCATCGAAAGGCTGTAAAAAAACTTTTCATAACTTGGGTTTTGAGCCAATACTTCCTTTACTTCATATGGAAAAGGCATTCCGTACTCAGAACGATCTTCAGTCAAATATACATCAACTTCATCATCTAAATGTACACCTAAGTCTTTCAAAATCTTTCCTTTGATGGAAATGTATCCTGTTTGATTTCCCAACGATACAACTCCACCATGCCACAAATCACAATTGTTAATCGAAATCATTAAACGCTGATTGTAAATGTTTTTCGTTTCAGGATTACTGAAAAAGGTCAAAATATCAAACGGAATTTCAACGTAAAACAATTTTAAATTATCAAGCCTTCGGACTTCAGTTTTGTAGCTGAAAGATTTGAGATCAGACATTGTTTTTTAGATTGCTCCAACAGCCAATTTCATTCTGATGATTCTCTTTGCAGAAGCGTCCACTTGTTTTTTGAAATTTGCATCAGTTCTGTATTTTTTCAAAATTTGAGCAAATGCTTTTTTCGTATCAACAGGCATCAAAACGATATCGCAACCCGCTTCAACTGCTTTCACATCACAATTCGGGATTGCAGTTACACCGCCCATATTCATTGCGTCTGTAACAATTAATCCTTTGAATTTCATTTCATTTCTCAATAAATCTGTAACGATTACACTTGAAAGCGTGGAAGGCAATCCTTTGGTGTCATATTTCGCATTGTTTTTCACTGCCAAATGTCCAATCATTACAGATAAAACGCCATCTTCAATCAATTTTGGGTAATTTTTGATTTCTTTCAATTCACCGTCAATGACTTGCAATTCTTTGTGCGTGTCTCCAGAAACCAAACCGTGACCTGGGAAATGTTTCGCGGTGGCGATAATTCCATTTTTTTGTGTTTGTTGAATAAATGCGTTCGACCAAGGAATAATGTTAGCTGGAACAGCGCCAAAACTTCTGAATCCTACGGTTTTGTTTGGTGACATATCCACCACAGGCGCGAAGTTATAGTTGATTCCAATGGCATTTAAATCCATCGAAATAGTATCAGCATAAGCGGAAACTTCTTCAACGGTTTTCATTTCGTTTGCTTTTTTTACGATGTGAGAACCAGCGATTTTGCGATTCACCAAACTTGGTTCAGCGTCAGAAGAATACAAAAATGGAACATTTCCTTTTTCAATATTCAATGCATTGAAGTCTTTGATCC
>JBIKJE010000066.1:0-17987 GCA_044361165.1 Crocinitomicaceae bacterium
TTTCCCATGCCAAAGACTTAAATCTTTCACGTAAATCAAATTGTGTAAGCCTTTAGATTCATCTTTTCTGATGATTTCTTCATCGATTAAGCTTGTATTGTTTTCTAAACTCATTTTATTCTATTTTTTGAAAATCTTTTACTTAACACCCTAGATAAAATGCTAATTACTAGAATTATAATTGTCAATACGATTGCAGCTGCGTAAGCGCGTTCTTTTACTTCTGAAATAGGAGAACTTAACTGAAAGAAAATGGCCAACGGCAAAGTTGCAGCTGGTTCGGTAATACTTTCTGGTATGTAGTCAGTGAAACCCGCGGTAAACAAAACCGATGCTGTATCTCCCAAACCTTTACCAAGTGCCAACAAAAAAGCAGTTGTTATTCCTGGTAATGATTGTTTGAAAAGGAACTTAAATCCAATTTCACCTTTAAAAAATCCAAGTGAAAGTGCTGATTCAAAAAGACCTTTGGAATTGTGTTGTAGGGACTCATCCATTGATCGAATCATTACAGGACTGATTAGCAACGCAACTGTAATCATCGCAGCCAACAAAGATGAAGGCCAACCCATGAAAAGCATAAAATTAAATGCAAAAGCACCATAAACTATCGGTGGAATTCCCCATAAAACATCTAACCAAAGTCTGACTCTTTTCTGCCATTTTGGATACGAGAACAAATAGGTATGAATAAAAAAAGCAGCAGGAATACTAATAACGAGTGCAATTAATGACGCACCAATCGCTAAATACAATGAACCAACAATTGCATTGAGTATTCCCCCTTCTTTTCCAAAATAGTAACCACCTTTTGGCACTTGACTGATAATTTCCCAATTCAATGCTGGCAATCCTTTTTTAAAGATTCCATAAAAAATGGAAAGCAAAACAAAAACAATGAAACAAGTAAAAATGAGCAATATAATTTTTACGATTTTCTCGACTAAGTACTTTCTTGAATTCATAATCACATTTTAGATTGGTAAAAACGAATAACCTTGTGCGCAAAATAATTGAATAATATCACAATGATTAATAACATCAGCGCAGAAAGCATCAAGGCTGATTCGTATTTTGGTATCGACATCATTTCACCATAATTGTTTGCAAGTAATGCTGGTAAAGGATAACCTGCATCAAAAATTGAATTTGGAATTTGAACAACATTTCCGACAACCATCAAAACAGCGATTGTTTCTCCAAATGCCTTGCTTAATCCTAGCGTAAATGCAGCAATTATTCCTGGTCTAATTTTTTTTAGAATAACATCTTTGATCGTTTGCCAATGACTTGCACCCATCGCTAACGTTGATTCTTTGAGTTCTCTAGGAACAGATTCAAATAATTCTATCAACATATTGAGAACAAAAGGCAATGTTGTCACTGCCACAACTATTCCTGCTGCCAAAATAGAGTATCCACTTGCGTTTGCAGAATTTGCAGAAGTTGCCCATTCTGAAACCATTGGAACGATAACGATAATTCCCCACAAACCAAAAATCACCGAGGGAATTCCGGCGAGAATATCGATTGCTGTTCTCAACACTTTTGAGATCCATTTTGGAGCAAACTGAGTGATATAAATTGCTGACGCCAAGGTGAATGGAATCATAATCAACAGTCCAAGAAGAGAAACAACGATTGAATTGAATATAAACGGCCAAAGACCAAAGTTTCCTTTGGTCGGCATCCAGTTTGAACTCAAAATAATTTCAGAAATTGGCGTTGAAACTAATAAAGGCCAAGATTTGAAAAGCAGTGAAATCCCTATCAAAAAAGGAAGAGAAAGGATGATAACCAAAGAGATTATCATCCAACTTTTTCTTAATTTTTCAATGTAATACCTTAATGAAAAATGCATTCTTATAGTCTATTAATTTGATCAATGATTTTTTGTTTTTCCAGCAAAATATACCCGTTCGAAACAACATGTTTTTGACCTTCAGTAAGCACCCAATTTAAAAACACTTTAACAGCATAATTTTTTGGTTTACCTTTCGTCACTAAAAATAAATCTCTTGCAGGTGGCGATGGATATTTTCCGTTTGCGATAGCAGTCGTAATATCTTTCAATGAATTATAGAAATTTTCATCTTGGTCAATTGTCCCATTTCCATTAATATCAATCGGAGCTACGTCAATTCCTGGGTATTTTTGACCGGTTTTTACATCGTAAACAAAAATAACGTTGTTGTATCCTATACTATTTTTGTCTTTTCTAACTGCATCAGCAACTCCAGGGTCACCAAATACAGCAATTCCCTTCAATTCTTCTTGTGCAGAACCACCAAGATATTTTGCCCATACTTCAGCGGCTCCAGAAGCATCCGATCTAGTATAAACGTTAACCTTGGTTGAAGATTTTTTCCAAACTTTTGCTCCGCTCCCTAGGAATAATTTTGTCAATTCTTCTTTGGTCATTCCCTCTGATTTTATCTGACTTAAGACAGGGTTTTGTGCATTAATTGTAGGAATAACAGCATCTTTAGTTACCGAAAAACCATAAGCACCTTGGCTCTTTTCAATAGGACTAATGTCTTTAGAATACATGGCCAAATCAGCAGCCTCCCCAAGTAAGTCGGCCATTCCTTTTCCTGCACCTCCACCTGAAATATTAAATTTAACATCAGGATACTTTTTTCTAAACTCTTCTGCCCAAACATTGACTAACGGATAAAGAGCAAATGCTCCTGAAATAGTTATTGTACCGTTTACTTCCTTAGCTTCTTCCCCGCTTGACTTCTCATCACCTCCACAAGCACTTAATAATACCATGGCCGTTGTAAGAACAACAAAACCAGCTTTCTTGATTGAAAAAAATTGTTTCATAATTAATTTATTTATTGATTAGTTTATTTTTGGAATTTTAAGAATTGTGGGGTAAAAGTTACCATCAAATAAGCCCACTCTTGCCACAAATCACTATTACCTGATTTTTTGATATATTCCATTGATTTAGTGAGGAATGCAAACGAGTAACCTAATTGCAATTCAGTGATTGCGTTAGGTTTATAGATTAATAACAAATCATTTTCATAACCCAAATATTTATTGATGATATCATTATTCACAATGAAATTATTCTGACTAAAAAACAAGTGCTGTTCAACTTTCAAGGTGATTTTTTTGTTGAAATCAATCACTGTAAAAAAGTAAGGATTCACGATTCCAGCGTTGTTAAAATCTTTAGGAAATCTCGTGAAAAAGTCCATTGTACCTAAAAACCTGTGGTTTACGCCATACAAAGCATCAAATGACCTAGAGGTTGAACTTGGTTTTTTCGCATCATCACCACTGAAAATTTCCGAACCCAATCTAAAAGTGAAATACTTTTTCAATTTTAACTTAGCTTCAGGTTGAAAATAAAAAGCATCTAATTTATTTCCTGCAGTGGTCTTTCCGTATTGGTAATATCCAGCAAGCGTTAAATATAAATTCTTTTTAGTGTACTCTACTCTACCCCCACTGGTAAAGCGATTGTTAATTTTTTCAGAAACAGTCGCATCTTGAAATCCATCATTTGCATTAATCAAAGTAAGTACAAATGCGTCATTGAATTTATACTTTAAAAAATTAATAAATAAAGTTTTATAATTTGCAAATCCAGGATTGTAATCAATATTGGCATATTTATCCTGCGCTCCATGAGCTTGGTTGAATGCACCAATTAAATCAGCCTCTAATTTTTTCCCTTTAAATATGAATCGCACAGCATCGTGTGTTCCTCCATTTTGTCTCCAATCATTTTGAGCAAAAAGCCTTTGGTTGTCGTACATTACTTTTTGTCTTCCGATTCTTGCCGTGATTCTTTTTGTTAGTGAAGGCTCAACATAAGTTTCAAACAATTGCAGTGTTGCACCTGTTGATCTTGGATCTTGTTCTCCCCAAATTCTAATGTCTTGAATCGAAGTATGCCAAGTAAAACGAGGAGCTTTGTAATCTAAATAAATTCTACTTCTTTGTTCAACAAAAAAAGCAGCATCAGAAGTGTCAGAATTTAATTCTCTATAACCGTTTCTATATTCAGCTCGTGGTCTAAACTCCGCAGAAATTGTAAAAATTTTAGCCGTGTCTTTGCTAATTTTCAAGGTATCCTTTTGTGCATTTGAAATTAAAACAAAGGACAAAAAAGCAAATAGAGTAATCGTTTTTTTCATAATGAAGCAATCTATTAATAATACTAAATTTATTAATTCTATGTATTTGGTAGAGTTAATATTTTGCAAATATATAACTTCTTTTATATTACAGTCAAATTCTCAAAAAAAATAATAGATTTTTAATAAAAGATTGTTGTACAAGTTATTGACAAAAAAAAAGTCTCATAAGAGACCTCAATAAATAATCGTAATAGATTTTACAAAATGTACAAGCGCAAATAAGAACGATTGAAAGTTGGAATTAATTAACAATTCAAAAAAGCTTTTACTCAATAAAAGTTTCAAAATTTATTTCTTTCATAATCAACCTACTTTGTTCTTTGATTTTAGCGAACTCTCTTTTAATTGTACAAGCAAGTTCATCTGTACAATCTTCACATTTTTCATAGTAATTAACAGAAACGCATGGAACAAGTGCGATAGCTCCGTCAAAAACACGGTAAACCTCCGCTAGATTAATTTCTTTTGGCGCTTTGATTAAGTAGTAACCACCTCGATATCCTTGATGACTTCCAACAAAACCAGCATGTTTTAAATCAAGTAAGATTTGTTCCAAAAACTTTTTAGGAATATTTCCTTTTTTCGCAATATCAGCAGTAAACATATTACCTTGTTGATAGTTTTCACTTAAACAGATCAATGCTTTTATTGCATATTTACATTTTTTTGACATCATGATATTCAAAGGTAGCTATTCCGAAAAGAAATGACAAACTTTTGTAAAAATTGAAATAATTAGTCGTAACATTGTTCAACAAACAATTTTAATAAACTTATGGAAAATCAAAATTACAGCAATCACTCACGGTACTATATTCCTCATCACTTAGTATTTTATCCGCTAACATTAGTTTTAGGAGTATTTTGCTTTTACCAAGGAAATAAAAATCCAGGATTGAAAGAAATTTGGTGGACATTAACTGCAATCATGATCATGATTGTATTTCTAGCGTTTATGGTTCGTCAGCATTATGGATTGAAAAATCAGGATCGCATTATTAGAATTGAAATGCGTTATAGATATTTTGTTGTTACAGGAGAACGCTTTGAATTATTGGAATCGAAATTGACAAACAGTCAAATTTTTGCTTTGCGTTTTGCTTCTGACGATGAATTAAAAGATTTAGTGAAAAAGACTTTGAGTGAAAATCTTACTCCGAAATCCATTAAACAATCCATTCAAAATTGGCAAGCTGATAATTGGAGAATTTAACTTATGTCAAACAAAAAAATCCCGACTCAATGAAGAATCGGGATTTTTTTTGAAATATGATATTTGGATTAAACCAATCCTTGATCAATCATTGAATCAGCAACTTTTACGAAACCTGCAATGTTTGCACCTTTCACATAGTCAACATATCCATTTGCATCTTTACCATAAGTAACACATGCTTCGTGAATGTTAACCATAATTGCGTGTAAACGGCTATCAACTTCTTCACTTGTCCAAGACAAACGCAAAGAGTTTTGAGACATTTCCAAACCTGAAGTGGCAACACCACCAGCGTTAGAAGCTTTTCCTGGAGAGAAAAGAATTCCTGCAGCTTGGAAAGCAGTAATAGCCTCTGGAGTAGAAGGCATATTTGCCCCTTCAGCAACACAAATTACACCATTTGCAACCAATGCTTTCGCTTCTTCACCGTTTAACTCATTTTGAGTAGCACAAGGCAAAGCGATGTCAGCTTTCACTTCCCAAGGACGTTTTCCAGCAACAAATTTAGCAGAAGGATATTTTGCAACATATTCTTCAATTCTACCTCTTTTTACATTTTTAAGCTCCATTACAAAAGCTAATTTCTCAGCATCAATTCCATCAGCATCGTGAATATAACCAGAAGAATCTGACATTGTAACCACTTTACCTCCTAATTGAGTAGCTTTTTCAGTAGCATACTGAGCAACGTTTCCAGAACCAGAAACAACAACTACTTTACCAGCGAATGAATCACCTTTAGTAGCCAACATTTCTTTTGCGAAATATACAGTTCCATAACCTGTAGCTTCTGGACGAATCAAAGATCCACCCCAGTTTCTACCTTTACCAGTTAAAACACCAGTAAATTCGTTACGAATACGTTTGTATTGTCCAAACATGTAACCAATTTCACGACCACCAACACCGATATCACCAGCAGGTACATCTGTATCAGCACCAATATGACGAGATAACTCAGTCATAAAAGATTGACAAAATTTCATTACTTCATTGTCTGATTTTCCTTTTGGATCAAAATCAGAACCTCCTTTTCCACCACCCATTGGCAATGTAGTTAAAGAATTTTTGAATGTTTGCTCGAATCCTAAAAATTTCAAGATTGACAAATTCACTGAAGGGTGGAAACGTAAACCACCTTTGTATGGTCCGATTGCTGAGTTAAATTCAACACGGTATCCTCTATTTACTTGAATTTCACCTTTGTCATCTAACCAAGGAACTCTGAAAATGATTGTTCTTTCTGGTTCAACCATTCTGTCCAAAATTTTGGCAGCTTTGTATTTGGGGTGTTCTTCCATAAATGGAATAATCGCTTCAGCCACTTCGTGAACCGCTTGAATAAATTCAGGTTCGTGACCATTAGTAGCTTTCACTTTGTCCATGAAAGCATCAATCTGTGCTTGGTAATTACTAGACATTTAATTTCTTTTAAAGATATCGGGACAAATGTATATAATTTTAATATGTTAAACTTTCATTAGCACATATTTTATTAACTATTACAAAGATTGAGAATCCAAGAATGATTTTTAAAGTACATCTAAAAATCAATAGTTTATACCTACTTTTGTGAAAAATCATAAAGTACCTAATATTCAAATTATTAAATATTAACAGTTTAAAGGTTCCATATCCAGTATTTTAACTCCATAAATTTATTTGAATTCGGTAACAAAAATCAGAGCTATGAGTTGATATGACAACCAAACCACTTTAAATGCGTCTAAAAATCACAAAACAAAAAACAAAGATGAAAATCCTCTTATTACCAATTGCATTTTTAATTAGTATAACCACCTTTGCACAAGTACAAGTATGTCTTGGTGATGATGTTACTGTATGCCAGGGTCAAACTGTAACAATCACCAATTGTAATCCTGGATCTGGTTCACAAAATACCCAGGGTATTAATTTACCTTCTCCTACAATTTTAACATTGTCTGATGATGTTTGGAGCAATGTAGTTCCTGTTGGTTTTCCTTTCAGTTTTTATGGTAATACTTATAACAATTGTGTAATAGGTTCAAATGGATTAATCAGTTTTAATACTAACAATGCTGGTGGATATTGCGCTTATGCACTAACTGGTGTTGGAACTTTACCTAGCACAAACCCCGCTTCTGCTCTAAACTCAATCATGTTGGCTTACCAAGATATGCTTCCGAGTTTAAATAGTGGTACTATTCAATATCAAACAGTTGGAACCGCACCAAACAGAAAATTTGTTGTTTTATACCAAAATGTTTATTTCTATAGTTGCACAACTGTCTGTAATTATTTAGCTGTGGTTTTGAATGAAACCTCAAATACTATCGAATTACACATTGGAAATAAAGCAACTTGTGGTGCTTTTAATGGTGGATTAGCCATTCAAGGAATTCAAAATGCATCAGGAAATGCTGCGGTTATAACGCCAGGTAGAAACAATTCTGTTTGGACAGCAAATCAGGATGGTCGTTTATTTACCCCTACAAGCCCTTCAAACACTAGTGGATATGTTGAAACTCAAATTCCATACGTACAAATTAATGGAGTGAACGGAAGTCAACAATGGGGAAATACACTTGGTGCCACTTTTCCATATAATAATGGAGTTTTAAATGTGACGCTGATTCCTCCGGGAACAACAGGATATTTCTTAACTGCCTCAGCATGTGGCGCTGGTTTGGGAGCTATTTCAGATACTACCTGGATTACAAGGACATCGGTGAGCGCAACTGCTACAGCAACCACAGATTATTGTTCTGCTGGAGTTGGTACTGCACAAATTGCAACAGCTATTGGTACACAACCTTTCACTTACAATTGGACACCAAGTGGTCAAAATACACCAATTGCAACTGGATTAGTTGCAGGAAATTACGCTTGTTTAGTTACGGATGCAAACGGTTGTTCTGCAAACGTTAATGTAATTGTTCCAAATTCAATTTCAGTGGCAAGTGCTACTGGAACTTTGGTTTCTTGTCCTGGTGGTAATGATGGAACGGCTACTGCTGATATGATTCCTGCTTCGCCAACAATGACTTACAACTGGTATGATGCTGGTGGTCAAACTACGGCAACTGCTACAGGATTAGCTGCCGGAACCTACCATTGCGAGGTTAGCACTGGTTCTGGATGTATCGATACTGCCGAAGTAATCATTACTGAAATCCCAGGAATGATTGCATCAATTGCAAATCAAACAAATGTTACTTGCAACAGTGGTTCGGATGGATTGATTGAAGTAACAGTTGCACAAGGAACGATGCCTTACACTTATAGCTGGGACAATTCGACTTCAACTACAAATATTGCCAATGATTTAGCCGTGGGAACGCACATTGTAACAATTACAGATGCATTAGGCTGTATAATTACACAAACAGGAACCTTAGCTGAACCTGCACCTTTAACAGTAAGCTTCATTACACCAGACGCTACAATTTGTTCCGAATCTACCATTGATTTAACAGCCAATGGAGCAGGAGGAAGTTCTCCTTATACATTTACCTGGTCAGCAAATGGAAATGTAATAGGAAATGGACAAACAATAACGGTTGACCCTGATTATTCTGGAACTGTTTATTCAGTTACATTGACTGAAGATTGCGGTTCACCATCAGCTCAGGCCTCAGTAACGGTAACTTTCCCAACAGATATTATACCGTTAATTGTGCCTGATAAACCAGTAGATTGTGTGCCTGGTTCATTTATTTTTAGCAATAACTCAAACAATGGTTCTGAAATTGCTACCACTGAAATTAACTTTGGAAATGGAAAAGATACAATTGTAAATGGCAATGGACCAGTATCTTCAGATTATTCAACACCTGGTATCTATACTGTTGATGTTACTATCACTTCAATTTATGGCTGTGTCTACACCAAAACTTTTACAAATATTGTAGAAGTTGTTGAAAATCCTACTGCTTCTTTTACTATGTCTTCAAATCCAACTTCAATTTATGAAACAACGATTCAAATGCAAGACAATTCGAGCGAAGGAGTAATTGCTTGGGAATGGTTTGCTCCAGATGCAAATCCAATGACTAGTGATGATCAATATCCCAGCTTTAGTTTCCCAGAAGGATTTGTTGGTCTTTATCCTATAACATTGGTAGTAACAACTGCTGGGGGATGTGTTGATACCATTGTCAATTTCTTGCAAGTAAACACAGACATTATTTTTTATGCACCAAACGTTTTCACTCCTGATGGAGATCAATACAATCAAAATTGGAAGTTCTACGTAGATGGAATTGATATTTACAACTTTGATTTATTCATTTTTAATCGTTGGGGAGAAGTTATTTGGGAATCTCATGACCCTTCTGCTACTTGGGATGGAACTTATAACGGAAAAATCTTACAAGATGGAACTTATACATGGAAAGCAAATGTAAAAGATTTAAATTCTGATGAAAGAAAGAATTTCCAAGGTTCAATAACCATCATCAGATAAATTTCTTTTTTTTTTTTTAAATGGACGCTTTAAATTTAAGGTGTCCATTTTTTTTGTTCAAATCCCAATCAATATTTGTATCTTCACAACCAAATAAATTTTCATGAAATTCTTATTAACAGTCATAGTTTGTTTTTTATTAAATTCCGCCCAAAGTCAACTAATTTCTGGCGAAATAACTGATGTAAATAGAAAAATGACCTCTACTTCAAATTTCACAATACAATCATTTTATGAAGGTTATGTTATTTATGAAATTTCAGTTAACAATCTTGGAAAAGTGACCAGTGAAAGATTTATAGCTGAAAAAAGTACTGTAAAATCAACTCCTGCGAATATAGAAGCAAAAAATCTTTTAAAAAGTCTTACTTTTGAACCAGGAGATGGATTTCCAAAATACCACCACGCTATGGTCAAAGTGAAATTCGTAAAAGAAATTCCAGCTCAAACAACACCTAAAACCAAATAATTAAACCCACTAAATGAAATAAATAATTCGATTTATTTCTTAATTTTGACACTTGTTTTTGAATAAAATGGAATATAATACTCAACGTCCACACATGATTTTACCAGAATATGGTAGAAATGTTCAGAATATGATTGCTTACGCAATGGAATTGACTGATCGTGAAGAACGTAACAAAGCTGCGAGAGCCATCATTGAAGTGATGGGACAATTGAATCCACACTTGAGAGATGTTGATGATTTCCGTCATAAACTTTGGACCCATCTTTTTGTTATGTCAGATTTTAAATTGGACGTTGACTCTCCATATCCAATGCCAAGTAGAGAGGTATTGAACGAAAAACCAGAGTTAATGGAATATCCAAAAAGCAAAATTCGATTTGGACATTACGGGAAATATACGGAGAAAATACTGAAAGAAACAGTCAATGAAAATGATGAGGAAACGCAACGTTACCTCAAAAACACCATGGCTAATTTCATGAAAAAGCAGTTTTTAGCCTACAACAATGATGCGGTTGAAAATAATGTTATCGCACAGCAATTATCAGAATTATCAGGTGGAAAATTAGTACTTGAAAACCCTGACAGTTTGATGCAAACCAATCAAATATTGAAATCTTTTGGTATTACACCAAACAAAAGAAATAAAGTTACACCCGGCTCAAATAGCGGGAATAACAATCAAGGGAATCAACAGAAAAAGAAATTTAAGAAAAAATATTAGTCGATGGCATCGTTCGAAATTCACGGCGGAAAACCTTTAAAGGGAGAATTGACTCCACAAGGTGCGAAAAATGAAGCATTGCAAATTCTTTGCGCGGTTTTATTAACACCTGAAAAAGTTACTATTTCTAACTTACCTGATATTATTGATGTCAATAAGTTGATTCAATTGCTCCAAGTAATGGGCGTAAAAATTGAAAAAGTAGAAAAAGGAACTTTTATTTTTCAAGCAAAAGACATTGATTTAGATTACTTAGAAACAGAAGATTTCAAAAAAAGAGCTGGTTCTTTGCGTGGTTCAATCATGATTGTTGGACCGCTTTTGGCTCGATTTGGAAAAGGATATATTCCAAAGCCTGGAGGGGATAAAATTGGGAGAAGAAGATTAGATACGCATTTTGAAGGATTTGCTATGTTAGGTGCAAACTTCAATTATGATGCTGGAGAGCACTTCTACTCTATCGAAGCAAAAAAATTAACCGGAACTTACATTCATTTAGACGAAGCATCAGTTACTGGAACTGCTAATGTTTTAATGGCTGCCGTTTTAGCTGAAGGTAACACAACTATTTACAATGCTGCATGTGAGCCTTATTTGCAACAACTTTGTAAAATGCTCAATTCCATGGGAGCCAAAATCTCAGGAATTGGATCTAACATGCTTCAAATTGAAGGTGTCACTAATCTTAGTGGCTGTTTCCACAGAATTTTACCTGACATGATTGAAATTGGTAGTTTCATTGGTTTGGCAGCGATGACTAAATCTGAAATTACAATCAAAGATGTTAGCTATGACAACTTGGGAATTATTCCTCAAGTTTTTAGGAAATTGGGAATCAAATTGGAAAGACGTGGTGATGATATTTTTATACCTGCTCAAGATTCTTATGAAATTGAAACATTCATCGATGGCTCAATTTTAACAATTGCAGACGCACCTTGGCCAGGATTTACCCCTGATTTACTCTCAATTATATTGGTGGTGGCAACACAAGCCAAAGGAAGTGTTTTGATTCACCAAAAAATGTTCGAATCTCGTTTGTTTTTCGTAGATAAACTGATAGACATGGGCGCACAAATCATTCTTTGTGACCCACACCGAGCTTCTGTTATTGGAATGAATCATGAACACACGTTGAAGGGAATTTCAATGACTTCTCCTGATATTCGTGCGGGAGTTTCATTGCTTATTGCTGCACTTTCCGCAAAAGGTAAAAGTACAATTCACAATATCGAACAAATTGACAGAGGTTATCAAGACATTGATATTCGTTTGAATAATTTGGGCGCAGACATTAGAAGAATCGGATGATTTCATTTATTTTCAGCTTGTTATTAGCAATTCAGCCTGCTAAAATGACACCGCCAACTGTAGGTACAAATGCACCTGAAATTGAATTAATTAACAAAGAAGGAAAAACCATAAAACTTTCTAGTTTGAAAGGCAAGGTTGTTTTGATAGATTTTTGGGCAAGCTGGTGTGGACCATGCAGAAAAGAAAATCCCAACTTAGTTGAGGCCTTTGGAAAATACCACAAAAAGAAATTCAAAGAAGGTAAAGGTTTTGAAATATTCAGTGTTTCTCTTGATAAAAAAGAAGATGCATGGTTGAAAGCCATCGAAGCTGACAACATGAAATGGTCAAATCATGTGATTGACAAAGAAGGTTCTTTTGCTAAAATTTATGGCGTAAATTCCATTCCAAACGGTTTTTTAATTGATGGAAAAGGAAAAATTGTTGCACAAGGAGATAAACTTAGAGGACTGGGTTTACATATTGAAATTGAAAAATTACTCAAATAACATCTGCTTTTTAATCTCTCCTTTTTATGTCATATTTTCAGTCGATGTCACATTTTACTGACAGGCTGTCTAAAAGTCCTTATTGGCAATATCTTTGCTTTAGGAAATCAAATAAGAATAAAAAGATTATGTCAGAAGAAAAAGAGATCAACGAAGAGTTAAATCAGGAAGCAACAACTGAAACTACAGCTAATTCAGCAGAAAATAGTGAGGTAAAAGTTGAACAGACTGCAGAAGAAAAATATGCGGAGTTGAATGACAAATTTTTGAGATTATATTCTGAATTTGACAATTACCGTAAAAGAACCAACAAAGAAAAGATTGATTTAATCGGTTCAGCAAGTGCTGGCGTGTTGAAAGATTTGATTCCAGTAATTGACGATTTTGAGCGCGCCATTGCAAACAATGAAACATCAGAAGATATTGCTGTGGTAAAAGAAGGTTTTCACCTGATTTACAATAAATTCAAAACCACTTTGGAAAACAAAGGTTTAACCCCTATGAATGCCAAAGGAAAAGTTTTTGACAGTGAATTACATGAAGCCATTGCCAATGTTCCTGCTCCAAGCAAAGATTTAATTGGTAAAGTAGTTGATGATGTCGAAAAAGGTTATTTCTTAAATGATAAAGTGGTTCGATACGCCAAAGTTGTTGTTGGACAATAGTTGGGAGAAATAAGACTTGAGACAATAGACATTAGACTTGAGACTTTATGTTCGGTTTTTAGTCTTGAATTTAAGGATAGTACCGATAATTTTCTAAATCCTATTGTCTATTACCCAAAAGCTATCAAAGATACGACAAAAATAAAATGACAAAATATTAAGAATGAGTCAAAAAAGAGATTATTATGAAGTGTTGGGCGTAAGTAAAAACGCCAATGAGTCTGAAATTAAAAAGGCTTATAGAAAATTAGCGCTTCAATATCACCCAGACAAAAATCCGGATGACAAATCTGCTGAAGATAAATTCAAGGAAGCGGCAGAAGCTTACGAAGTTTTAAGCGATTCAAACAAACGCAGTCGCTATGACCAATACGGTCATGCTGGAATGGGCGGAAACGGCGGTTTTGGAGGCGGCGGAATGAATATGGAAGACATTTTCAGCCAATTTGGAGATGTTTTCGGTAGCGCATTCGGTGGTGGAAGTTTTGGCGGAAGTCGCGGTGGCGGAAGCAGAACTGTTAGAGGTACCAATCTTCGCGTCAAAATGAAATTGACTCTAGAAGAAATCGCTGAAGGTGTCAAAAAGAAAATTAAAGTCAATAAACTGGTAAATGCTGAAGGTGTAACTTTCAAAAATTGTCAAACTTGTAACGGTTCAGGAAGAATCACACGCGTTGCGCAAACCTTTTTAGGTGCGATGCAAACGCAATCGGTTTGTCCTACTTGTCAAGGAGCTGGAAAAATGATTGACAAAAAACCTTCTGACGCAGACGGAAATGGTTTGAAACGCCAAGAGGAAGTAATCGAAATTGAAATTCCAGCTGGAGTTGAAGAAGGAATGCAATTGAGCGTTACTGGAAAAGGTAATGCAGGACCATTTAATGGGGTTGCAGGAGATTTGATTGTGGTAATTGAAGAAATCAATCATCCTGAATTGAGACGTGATGGAGATAATTTACATTACGAAGCTTTTGTCAACTTTGTTGACGCCGTTTTGGGCGAAAGTATTGAAGTACCAACTGTTTCTGGAAAAGCGAAAATAAAAATAGAACCAGGAACTCAAAGTGGCAAAATGTTGCGCTTAAAAGGAAAAGGATTGCCAAGTATTCAAGGTTATGGAACGGGCGATCTATTTGTTCACATCAATATATGGACTCCAACCAAAGTTTCTAAAGAAGAACGAGAAATTCTAGAGAAGCTGAGAGGAAGCGACAATTTCAAGCCAAATCCAGATGGAAGCGAAAAAGGATTTTTTCAAAGAGTAAAAGATATGTTTCATTAATTGTGTGAAACAACGAGACATAAAAAAACGCACTGAGAAAATTCTCAGTGCGTTTTTTTTTTGAATTTCTATGTTCCTAAAATGCGAAAGACAAACCTACAAACCCCTGAATGAATGACATTTGTTTTCGGTATCTAACAATTTCTTTGAACTCACCTTCAGACAAATTAATGTCTTCTGCAGAAGAGACATATGTATAATCTTTGTAAGGTGGTTTTCCCATGAAATTTAAAGTGTATCTAATTCCATAATTCAAAAACAGACTTTTAGACAATGGGCTTCTTAAATTGATCGCATACATTAAAGTGTAGCCTTTAATGGTGTTTCCAACATACTTATTATCCTCAACAATACTTGGATAAATCGGTATTTTTAGGTCTGAATTATTGGAAGAGATATAATTTTCAAGGTAAGAAACATTGTAATCTTTTTCCACTGGCTTGATCATTCTGACTCCAAAACCAAGTTGGTGAGAAATACCCATAGGCAGCAAACCACCATCAGTGGTAAATTCTATTTTAGGCATGATAGACATGGAAGTCACATCTGTTTTTTGAAAATAAAAGAAAGCATAATCGTTTGCAGATTGCTTATATCTCCTTTGAACAGAAAAATAGTCGTAACCAAATTCTAATCCGATTGCAAAACTTCTTTTCAATGGCCTAGTATAATTAAATCTAAATCCCCAATCTAATCGATCACTTTTGGGACTTAAAAATTCACCATCAAGCGCAAATAACTTTGAGTCATCACTTAAAAATGCTCTAATATTACTAAAGGAAGGATTTTGAAAATTTACTGAAAAGTCTATCACATTTTTCTTTCCGAAATATCCTGGATTTTGTCCAAAGGTTGTATGAACAACTACCATGAACAAAAGTATTAATATTCTATTAATCATAATTAGAGAGGTTTAGATTTTACTTGTGTTAATATGTCGAATAAATGTGCACCGATAGATAATTTTCCCAGTGGCTCCTTGTAATGATAAAATTTACCACCTGCAATTCCTCCCTTGTCAATATCCATAATAATCACGTTTAAATCTGTTTCGTTACCCATTAAAATTTCAAGTGGCAAAACTGCCAAGGCTACAGGGAAAAACAAGATCGAAGAAAAAAGTACAGCTGAAAACTTTGGTTGATAAGAATGTTCCAAAATTGAAAACATCACTTTCGATGTACCATAATTGGTTTGAATGTCGCTTAACAAACTGTAATCAACTGGAAAAACATCAATGTCTTCTTCATTCGTTATTTGCTGCAAATAAGACAACAAAACAGCGCGCTCATTGAAACCAGGTGTTCCCAACTTTTTCATTGTACTGCTGCTAATTGTGGTCACATTCATATCCAAATCTTTGGAAGTTTTCTCAATAATTTCCACAAAATCTTCTCCCAATTGTTCCGATTTAATTCGATCAATTTGACCATGCTTGTATCTATATACAATTGGTTCAACAAAAATCAAATCTTGTGCATCACATCGAATTTGATTCTCGCTTTCTTTTTTATCCAATTTCTTTTTCTCTGCTCGACTTAATAAATCTTCAGCTTCTTCTTGCGCAACTAAATCCTCTTTTTCTTTTTTAAACTTATTGTAAGCAGTTAGAAAATCATCAGATTTAATCAGGTCGGTGATTCCATATAAGTAAAACTTTTCATGATCAAAATTTACTGGATCATTTTGATTTTTTTTCTTTTTGATTTTTTCGTACTTACTCAAATTTTCAGTAGTTTGCTCCACTTTTTGAGTAGTATCGGCTTTGATTCTATCAAATTCAATTTTAGCTTCATCATATTTCAAACTAGAAAACAATTTCAAATCAAACTTTTCAGTAATAGTCGTGGTTTTGACCATTCGCTCCCAGATTAATTGAATCTCTTTGTCCTCAGGTTGCAATCTTTTTATATCTTCGATTTGTCTCAAGGCAAGGGTTATCATTCCGATTTTATCCAATTTTCTTAGGAAAAAATGTAATTCTGCAATTTCACCTTCGTAATCAGAAGTTTTCTGCAATGTTGCATTTAACTTATTCAATTCTTTTAATTGAGCAATTCCCAACCAAGACTTGGCTTTCATTCTCTGCAAATAAATTGAATTGGGATATTCTCTTTCTAACAAGAAAATCGAGTAAATTGCATCCGCATAATTGGCGTCAATCACATCGTTTCGAATACTTTCAAAACGGGCAATCTTTCTAATATATTTGAACTTTTCTTCTCCTAAGAAATAAACAGTTTTTCCCCAATTATTAAAGCTCGATATTTCCTTAGTGACAGCTTCTTTTCTTTTTTGAATATTTGGATGTGAACTTTTGGAATCATCTTCATTTTCCATTGCTTTAATTGGATACTTTTCTGTAGAAAACATATTTTCAGGAACATACATATTCGCTGAATTAAAGTACGTTTTAGCAATAGCCACTTCATCGAAGGGTAAATAAGAAAACATCAAGACATCAAAAGTTGGCAGAATTTCATCCTTGGAATATCCAGCTGCATGAAACATCTTCAAACCAATTTTATCAGCATCAAACTCTTTTTCTTTAGAATATTGACTCAATTTTTCAATTGTTCTATCTCTTCGGTCAGTCTTGGTCTTCCAATCAAAAGTTTCAACCACATGTTTCTCAGTGTAATGAGAAATTTCATGTGCCAACACATAAGCCAATTGTGCTTCGTTTGTCAACTGTGAAATCAAACCAGTTGTTACAAAAACAATTCCTTGATCAGTTGAAAAAGCATTAGAAACATTAGACTTTAAAGTATAAAACCTTAACTCCTTTTGTAAAGTAGCATCATCTTTCAGTAATTTTTGAGCAACCGAATTTAAATACAAAGTAATTTCATCTCCATAAATCACTCTACCAGAATGCAACATTTCATCAATGGAATAATGAATTCCCTCCAAGAAAATTTTCTCATTTTTCCCTTTGAGACTTGTTCTTTCTTTTTTTAAATCCTCTTTGATTTTAGCATAGGTCATTTGGGTAAAATCTGCAGGAATTGTTCCTACCGAGGCCAGTGTTTTGTAATCGTTGAAATTTTGCTGCGCTAAGATGGAAACTCCATTGGTGAAAAACGCTAAAAAAACAAAACAAACAACTGATAATCTGAATTTTACAAAATTCATAGTTAAGTTATTTTAAAATTGAGAGTGAAATTAAGTTTAATATTTGTGATTTGTTAACATTCGACAAAAAAAATACACTTTTTG